>JAEZDJ010000030.1 GCA_023429565.1 Actinomycetes bacterium | reverse complement strand
CCGCTTCTTGCTGGGCGGGCGAAGAAACCGCAGGCGTGCTGGCGGCACGCCGAGGATTTCTGAGCCTGATCCGGCGGGAAACGGGCCAGCTAGCTGGACGGCGTGCCGAATTAATCGGCGCTTCCCTCGAGAGGGCGACATCAAGTTTGACAACCCGCAATGACGGGCCCGAAAAGAGCATGTCGGCGACAGAGCTGCCGCCGACATGCTGCAGCGCGTACCCGAGAGACGCGTAAGGCGCGCGCAAAAGCCCTGCTACTTGTTTATGTTGTAGAACGCCGACATTCCCGCAAAGGAAGCCGCGCCTCCCAGTTCCTCCTCGATGCGCAGCAACTGGTTGTACTTCGCCACGCGGTCGGAACGGCAGGGCGCGCCGGTCTTGATCTGCCCCGTGTTGCAGGCAACCGACAGATCGGCAATGGTGGTGTCTTCCGTTTCGCCCGAACGATGGCTCATGATGCAGGCATAGCCCGACTCCTTGGCCATCTGCACCGCCTCAAGCGTCTCGGTCAAGCTGCCAATCTGGTTCACCTTGATGAGGATGGCATTGGCACAGCCCAATGCGATGCCCTTGGCCAAACGCTTGGAATTCGTGACGAACAGGTCATCGCCCACCAGCTGCACGCGTTGGCCAATGCGCTCGGTAAGCAGCTTCCACCCGTCCCAATCCTCTTCCGCCATGCCGTCTTCGATGGAGACGATGGGATATTTGCCCACGAGCGCCTCCCAATAATCGACCATTTCGGAAGAGGTGAGCTCGCGGCCCTCGCCTGCCAGCACGTACTTCCCCTTGGCGTTGTCGTAGAATTCCGTCGAAGCCGGATCCATGGCGAACATGATGTCGGTTCCCGGCTTGTAGCCAGCCGCTTCGCAGGCCTTCACGATGTATTCGAGAGGCTCTTCGTTCGTGGTGAAGTTGGGAGCGAATCCCCCTTCGTCGCCCACGCCGCCGCCGAGGCCGGCATCGTGCAACACCGTCTTGAGCGTGTGATATATCTCGACGCACCAGCGCAGCGCCTCAGCAAAGGTGGGGGCGCCTACCGGCATGATCATGAATTCCTGGAAGTCGACGTTGTTGTCCGCATGCACGCCTCCGTTGAGGATGTTCATCATGGGGGTCGGCAACACGTGGGCATTCACGCCACCCACATAGCGGTACAGAGGCAGCTCAGCAGCTTCTGCGGCGGCCTTTGCTGCGGCAAGCGACGCGCCCAAGATTGCGTTGGCTCCCAGCACGCCCTTGTTTCCCGTGCCGTCAAGCTCCAGCATCGTGCCGTCGATGACGCGCTGATCGTCGGCGTCCAGGCCTATCAGAGCATCGGCGATCTCCTCGTTCACGTGAGCGACCGCGTCCACCGTGCCCTTCCCGAGGTAGCGACCCTTGTCGCAATCGCGCAACTCGACGGCCTCGAACGCGCCCGTCGACGCGCCCGACGGCACCGCTGCACGTCCGAACGCGCCGTCTTCCAGCACGACCTCCACTTCCACCGTCGGGTTGCCGCGCGAGTCGAGAATCTCGCGACCGAACACATCGATGATGACGCTCATGAATGCCTCCTAGTCAGGAATGTGAGTTTATCCATGGGAAATCATAGCACGTCGAAAGCCCAAAACCAGATTTCGTGCGCGTTTCCCACAACCCCGATGACAAAAGGTTGGCTTGGGTTCAAGCGCATGTTTCCAAATCGAGCGCCCTGCCGAGGAACAGCCCCATCGGGAAGCGCACGAGCGCTGCCCCGCCCCATCGCAGCTTCAGGTCCCCACCGCCAGCACGACGCACAGGACAAGGCCCACCACGAGAACGAAGGCGCTCCGCGCCGTGAAGCGGCGGTCGGCAAGCGACGTCCTGCGTATGCCGGGAGCGCCATAGCATCGCGCATCCATGGCCACGGCCAGCGCATCGGCACGACGGAACAGCCCGACGAAAAGAGGGATGAGCACCGTCTGCCAAGCGCGGAGCCGGTTCCAGAGCGACCCTTCCGCGAACGGCGCGCCGCGGGCCCATTGCGCGTCATGCACTCGCCCAAACTCTTCGGCAGTCACGGGAACGAACCTCAGGGCAAGCGAAAACACCGTGGCGATGTCATCCGTGGGAATACGCAGGCGGCCCAAAGGGCGGAGGAAGCCGGCGAAGGCATCCGTCAGAGCCGTCGAAGTGGTCGTGTAGCTGACCACCAGGCTGGCCGCCAGCAACAGCAGGATACGGCCGGCAAAGAAACATCCTCGTGCGAAGCCAGCAGGAACGAACCCGAATGAACCGAGAATCGGGACAGGAGCGAGGCCGGAAAAAACCGGCGAGGAAGAACCGAAGGGCAAAAAAGGGGGTCCCGTCACAGAGGCCGACGCAACGTCAAGGGAGAAGCCGTTGAACAGAACGGTGAATGCCGCGATGACGCCCAAGGGAGCCACGAGCGAGATCATCTTGAAGGGGGGGAGACGGGAGGCCGTGAACACGGCCAGAAACACAGCGGCACATAAAAGGAGGCCCAACCATGCATCCACCAGAAAGAGCGTGATGGAATAGCCCAGCAACAGCAGGATCTTCACGCGCGCATCGGCAGCATGGATGGCGGATTTCCGGGGAATGTAGGTGTTGACGGACAGTCGCATAGACGCAGTATGCCATAACGCACGCGGCATGAGAACACGCCGCCATTAAAACTGGCGACGTGTCCCGTCCTTCGCCGTCCGCTTTGACAAGAGGATGCTAGAACTTGTCCTTGATCTTCCCAACAGCATCCTGGACGGCGTTTCCCACGCCTTTTGCCGCGTCTTGGGCGTTGCCCACCGCATCAGAAGCAGCCTGTTTCACGTTGTCGGCCATATCGCCGGCCGCGTCCTTGATATTCCCGGCAACATCAGGAGCTTTTTCCTTCGCGTCGCCCGCAGCGTCCTTTGCATTGTTCTTCACGTCGTGCGCGGTGTCTTTCACGGCGTTCTTCGCGTCATGCGCCGCATCTTGGACTTTGTTTTTCATGTCATTCATGTCCGTCATGGTTCCGTTCCTTTCTCGTCGCGGTCCGTCCGAAATAGCATCGGGTTTTCCAAAGCCTGGATCATCGGGACGAGATCGCCCGAGCCCGTTCTTGGAAACCCTTCGCCGGAATGCGCAGCATACCGGTGAAGCCCATTGTATCGACCGCGCATCGGCATGCCGATGACCAGCCCGTGACAAATGGACAACGCCTTCTCATCGAAGCGCCCCTCTTGCAGGAGCGGCTCGTCAAGCGTAAGGCCCACCGGGTTCGGAAGGAGACGCCTCTTCAACGGACTCTACCCGGTCGACCAGTTCCTGCTTGCTGTGGACATCCAGCTTGGCATACAGCCGCTTCACATGTCCGCGAACGGTGTTTTCGGAGATGAAAAAGGCATCGGCGATGTAGGTCTTCGTTCGGCCACGTGCCAACAGCTCCAGGATGTCCAGTTCGCGCGGCGTCAGCCGATAGGCGCGAGAAAGCACGAGGCATCTTTGCTTAAGCAGATCAGGAGCCTCCGATCCATCCAACGTCTCCTGGACCGAGCCGATGCGCTTGGCAAGCGTGTCATCTCCGCCGCCGTCGTTCAGCTCGGTGAAAATGAGGTGATTGCCGGCCGAGGACTCGTCGAGGCAAAACAGCGTGACCACCACCAGCACCCACACGAGCGCGGCCATGACCACTGATGCATCCTGCCCCAGGACATGGAGGGCATCTCCCGCCATGTTGCCAACAGAGAACGGCAGCGAATACGAAAGCCAGCCCATGGCAAACACGACGGCGCACCGGTAGGTGCTGTGGCGCGCGACGTCCGCAATGGTCAAGAAAAGGAACACGATAAGAAAAGTCTGCGCAATCCTGATGAGCGCGAACAGGTAGCTGCCGAGCACCTCTTCCAGATAGGGAGCAAAAATGAGGGCTGTCGCCATGAGAACGAGGACCAGCCGCCATATCCTGCTGAAGTTCAGCCCTCTCCCAAAGAAAACGACCCACGCGAGCAGAGCAAGCGAAAGCACGACCTCGCCGCCATGGTGCACGAGCAGCAAAGCGAGGGAAGGCGTGGGAAGCGCATCGAGCGACGCCGACTGGATGATGCCAACCGTGAAGCTGTACACGGCTATGCCCAGAACGACACGCCAGAGCGATCCAACCGTGCGATCGTTGTAGTAGCGATACGGGGCCGGAGAATCGGGAACCGTCCTCAGAGACCTCCGGACCGCGACGAAGGTGACGAATGGCAGACAGGAGAGCACCACCGTGGCAGGGACGGCAGGCAGGGCATCAACCACCGTCTTTCCGACCGAGCCCAACGCCATGGAAAGGAAGATGAGCGGCGCCGCATAATGGATGTCCAAATTCGCGTAAAACTCTCCCCACCGAAGATAGGCCCATCCCACGCCAACACCGCCAAGGGCCGCACCCAGAGCAGTCGTCCACAGGTCAGAGGCCAGAGGAAGGGCCAGCAGCAGGGCCGACAAGGACATGCCAGCCGCAGCAAGCACGTCAAGAATCTTCAGGGCGGCCTTGGAAAACGGGTGGCGACGCATGCGCAGAACCACAAAAATCAAGAAGACCGAAAGGGCGACGTACATAACCGACATGATTGACAGGTCATCGGTGGGCTGAGGACGATGGGTCGTGCAGTATATCCATATATGAATGGTCAAAAGGCCCACGTGCCAAGGCCGTATGGTTTTGAAAAACTTCACGCCCACGCTCGCATCTCCCTATGCCGCATCTCCCTGCGTTTGGCTTCACTATACCCTATCGACATGGCGTGACGGCAAAATGAACCCGTTTGGGGTCTATGCCAGAACCAAGACCTGAAGGCATAAAAGCGGCCAGTGCACCCGTTTGGGGCTCTACTCAATCCCTCCCCCGCTCCGTACCATAGTCGGTCAGGGAGTTGAGGGACTCCACCGTCCGATCAAACCAGGAGGTATGATGATTCAGAAGCGGATCCCCGCACGTTCGCTGCGATCTCGGAGCAGCGTCAAAGGGAATCTCGGCAAGCTCTTTGCCTGCATGCTGGGCACGTTGCTGGTAGTTTCCAGCTTCGTCGCCTGCAGTCCCAAGAGCTCGAGCGATTCTCCCGCACAACAGGCACAGCACTATACTGCCGGCACCTACACGGGCACAGGATCAGGAAATGGCGGAGACATCACGGTGGAGGTGACCTTCAGCGACACCGCGATAGAGTCCATCGACGTGGTATCCCAAGCAGAGACCCCCACGGTGGCGGCAGGGGCGCTTGAAAGCCTGCCCTCCGACATCGTGAAATATCAGAGCCTGGGCGTCGACACCGTATCGGGTGCGACGCTTTCAAGCATGGGGCTGATCAACGCCATATCCGATGCAGTCACGCAAGCCGGAGGCGACGTCGCGGCACTCAAGAAGGCTCCCGCCCAGGAGCAGTCGAGCCAAACTGTCGAGAAGCAGGCAGACGCCATCGTCGTCGGCGGAGGAGGCTCCGGCATGGCAGCGGCCATCCGCCTACAGGAACTGGGCAAGAACGTCATCCTCGTTGAGAAGACCTATCGCCTTGGCGGATCCATCTCTGTCAGCGGAGGCAATCAGGTCGTGCAAGGAAGCGCACTTCAGCAGGAGGCCGGCGTCACGGACGACTCGGCCGACTCCATGATTGAGGATTTCCAAGCGAACGGCGAGAATCTCTGCGTGCCCGAGCTCATAGACCTCTACGCGAACAACATCGGTGCCACCACCGATTGGATTCACGACTTCTGCGGCGTTCAGTACAACATGGAAGGAGGCCTGCACGACCTCGCCGAGTACAGCCACAACCGCGAGCTTGCCTATGCAGGAGGCGGAGCGGGCGCCACGGAATCGCTGCGCTCAGCCATCGCAGATTCGGGCGCAGAGGTGCTCCTGAACACCACTGCAGAAAGCTTGATCTCCGAAAACGGTGCGGTGACCGGCATCACGGCAAAGGGCAAGGACGGAACGGCCTACACCCTCAAAGCCGATGCGGTGGTGTTGGCAACAGGTGGCTATGGCAACAGCGAAGACTGGCTGACCGACCAGCTGAAGAACGATTCGCTCTACTATGGCCTGGCGTCGTCCACCGGAGACGGGCTGACCATGGCCACGGCAGACGGCATAGACGCCGCCACCCGCATGATCGAATACGCCAAGCTCTATCCCAACGGCGTGGAGGTCTCGTCCGGCCGTGCAAAATCGACCATCGACAGCAACATCCTGGTCTGGCCCATGAGCACCATCCTGGTGAATCCCGAAGGCCAGCGCGTGGTGAACGAGAAGGCCAGCAATCACACCATACTTGAAGCCGAGCTGCAGCAGACCGACTCTATGCTGTATCTGTTCATGGACTCCGAAAACTTCGACGTTTGGCGCACGAAGCTCTCGAACACCGGCTTCAGCGAAAAGGCAGTGGAAGGATATCTCGACGCAAACGGTAGCTCAACCCCCGTCTTTGCCCACGCTGACACCGTGGCGGAGCTCGCCCAGATCGTCGGCATGGACCCCGCGGTGCTGCAGCAGACCATCGACACCTACAACGCGGCAGTCGAATCAGGCGTGGATGCAGAGTTCGGACGGTCCGGCCAATATCTGCAGAACAAGATTGGCGCTGGACCCTATTACCTCGTGGAGCAGAAGCCACGGTACGCCACCACCATGGGTGGCCTTGTCGTGGACAAGAGCCTTCAGGTGCTCAACACCAACAATCAAGTCATTGAAGGCCTGTACGCTTCGGGTGAAGTGGTGGGAGGAGTCATGGGCTCCAACTCGCCGTCCGGAGCCAACAACGGATGGGCCCTCACATCCGGCAAGCTGGCAGCAGAAGCGATAGCGAAACAGTAAGAACACGCCTTCCGCAAGCGTACCGGAGAAGACACGTCCGTCTCCGGTACGCAGCCGGCGCCCCTTCGCAACCGGCGTTCGCCACGATGCCCCCTTCTGTCTGGATGCCGCCGCAACCCCTCCTGCCGACGGCATCCAGACAGAAGGGCTCCACCGCAGAAGCAAGCCTCATTCGCCGCAAGACTCAACCGAAAACGGGAGCAACCACGCACTGAGGCCCTTCGACGAATGACGATTGAAAGCATCGGTTCGAAAGAGAGTTGAGAGTCTCATGCTCACACGTAGGCACTTTGTTTCACTCGCCACGTTTTCCCTTCTGGGAGCAGCACTGTCCGTGGGGTTGCCCGGTTGTTCCTCCTCGGCTCAAAAACCCGAGGAGGAGCGGCAAGACCCCGGCTCAACCCCTGCGGAACTCGTTACCTTCGCATTCGACACGATCATCGGAATTCAAGCATCCTGCGATCAGGCGCTTCTGTCAGAAGTAGATCAACGTTTGCAGTATTTCGAGAGCATTTTCTCTCGCACCGTCACGGGAAGCGACATCTATGCCATCAACCATGCGGACGGAATGCCCACGCTCGTAAGCCCAGAAACCGCCGACATCATCTCGAAGGCCCTTGACTACAGCGAGCTCTCCGACGGACTGTTCGACATCACCATCGGCAGCGCGACACAGCTCTGGGACTTCAAAAATGGCATCGTCCCCAATCCTGAGCGCCTACGGGAGGCGGTCTCCCATATCGACTACCGCACGATTCAGGTTGACGGCCAAACCGTGACGCTGACCGACCCGCTCGCACAGCTTGATCTCGGAGGCATTGCAAAGGGATACATCGCCGACGACATCGCCGACTTCCTGAGACGGAACGGCTGCACCTCCGCCCTTATCAACCTTGGCGGAAATGCCTACGGCCTGGGATCAAGTCCCCAAGGTGACCCTTGGGATATCGGAATCCAAGATCCCAACCAGGCCCGTGGCAGCACGTTTGCCCACGTGGCTGCTCGTGATCTTTCCGTCGTGACAAGCGCGGTAAACGAACGGAGTTTCGAGCGTGACGGAATCCTCTACCATCATTTGCTCGATCCGCACACGGGCATGCCCTCCCAAAATGGAACAGCAAGCGCGACCATCCTCAGCAAGCTTTCGCTTGACGGGGACGCGCTTTCAACCATCGCGTTCTTGCTTGGCGCCGATGAAGGGATATCTTTCGTTGCAGGCCTTGAGGGAATCCAGGCAACGTTCATGGACGCGGTCGGGACAACCGTTTCGTCAGAAGGCCTGGAGGTCACCCCGGCATGACAACCTCACCGACAAGAAAGGAATCGGATATGGCATCTCCCATCAGGAGGCATGTCACACCCCAGCGAACGATCATCGCGCTGATTTGCCTCGCGTCAGCCCTTGCACTGATAATTTGGGCAATCTTTCAGGTTGCTCCTGGCCTTGCCGAAGACGGTTCCGCCGTACGCATTGTCGACGGCGAGGGCACGGTGCATGAAATTCCCCTCAGCCAAAACGGTTCATACACCTTCTCGACCGAGCTTGGCGACAACACTATCCTTATTGAGGACGGAAGCGTCCGCATGACGTCCAGCGACTGTCCTGGCCACGATTGCATCGACCAGGGGGACATCGACGCCAGCACGGAAATGATTGTATGCATGCCCCACAAGCTGATCGTCACCATTGAGCCCGCGGAAGGGGTCCGGCAATGAGCGAACGGAGCTCGCGGCTCGCCTACCTTGCCCTCTTCACCTCACTCGCTCTGGTGCTGGGATACGTCGAGGCGATCATCCCTGTTCCCGCCTCCATTCCTGGGGTGAAGCTGGGATTGGCCAATGTCGCCGTCCTGATGGCCCTCTACCTGCTTGGACCGCGGGGCGGCCTGTCCATCATGCTGTTGAAGGTTGCCGTCACCTCACTGATCATTGGAGCGCCGTCGATGATCATCTACAGTTTGGCCGGAAGTTTCCTCGCCTTCCTCGGCATGCTGCTGTGCTGGAAGCTCAGCAGCGTGAGCGTAGTCGTCACCAGCGTCGTCGCCGCGCTGCTTCACAATGTGGGACAACTGATGGTTGCCCTTGCCGTCCTCCAGACGCCCCTTCTGCTTCTCAATGCGCCCCTCATGATCCTTGCTGCCTGCGTCACCGGCCTGCTTACGGGCGCGCTTGCGGCTGGCGTCCTCAAGGCGCTGCCGGCGCTTCCCCCTTCGGCCAAGCGAAAGCTGCCGCAGCAAGAGCATGGCCGAGGCCCCCTAGCGTAGGAGGCCGGCAAATGCAGCAATGCGGGCTTGACCCTTGATGCATGCCGCATCCCCTTGTCCGGCGCATGCACTCTGTTCTTGCGCACTATAGAAAAAGGGCCCGCCAAAGCGGGCCCTTTGCACAGCATGTAAAAGAAGAGGCTTATTCGGCCTTCTTCTCCTCGGCCTTCGTGGCTTCTTCAGCCTCTTCGACCACGGCAGCCGTTTCTGCCGCCTCAGCTGCAGCGGACTCGTCGCCAGCCGCATCGGCAGCCTCGACGGAAGCCTCAGCCTCTGCCTTGATTGCCTCTTCCACCGCTTCAAGATCCTCGACAGCCTGCTTTTCAGCATCCTCTGCCTTTTCGACCTTCTTTGGAGCAGCCTTTTTCGCCGCCTTCTTGGCAGCAGGCTTTTCCTCGGCCTTCTTGGTCTTGGCAACCGGTTCCGTCACCAATTCCATGATGACCATGGGGGCATTGTCGCCTTTGCGATTGCCCAGCTTCATGATGCGGGTGTAGCCGCCAGGACGATCCTGGAACATGCCCTGCGCGACCTTTTCAAAGACCTCGCGCACGATTTCCTTGTCGTTGAGCGCCGCGATGGCAAGACGACGAGAGTGCAGGTCGCCCTTCTTCGCCCACGTGACGATCTTGTCCACGTCGGGACGAATTTCCTTCGCGCGCGACTCGATCGTCTTGATGCGATCGTTCAGGAACAACGCACATACCAAGCTCCGCTTCATGGCCTTGGTATGGCTGGTGTCGGTTCCCAGCTTGCGCCCCTTCTTGTAGTGTCTCATGATCTCGTATCTCCTATAGCTTCAAATTGAGGTCCATGGAAATGAGTTTATCCTTCACTTCCTCAATGGACTTCGCACCAAAGTTTCTGATGTTCAACAGGTCGTTCTCGGAGAACTCGACCAGCTGGCGCACAGAGTGGATGCCGGCACGCTTCAAGCAGTTGTACGAACGGACGGACAGGTCGAGATCTTCGATCTGCTTGTCCAGCTCAGCGTTCGACTCCTGGCCTTCCGGTGCGAAGATGGAAGGCACTTCGCCCTCTTCCTCGTCCACGATGTCGGAAAGGCTCAGGAACGCCCCCATGTACTGGTTGATGATGTTGGAGGCACGGCACACGGCCTCGGACGGATTGATACTGCCGTCCGTCTCAACTTCCAGCACGAGTTTGTCATAATCGGTGCGCTGCCCCACGCGGGTGTCGATGACGTTGAGCGTGCAACGACGCACAGGCGAGAACAGCGAGTCGACGTGCACGACACCGATCGGGTCCTCGGTGCGCTTGTTGCGCTCCGCGGACACGTAACCGCGGCCAACGCCAATGCGGATGGTCATGTCCAGCTGTCCACCATCGGCAACCGTGGCGATGACATGCTCCTGGTTTATGAGCGTGAACTCGGTCGGGATGTCGAGATCGGCACCCGTGACCGTGCAGGGACCCTCGGCCGACACATGGGCGGTGGCTTCGGTGATGTCTTCGTTAAGAGCGGAAAAAACCAAACCCTTGACGTTGAGCACGATGTCGGTGATGTCCTCGATCACGCCTTCAGCCGTGGTGAACTCATGCTGCACGCCCTCGATCTGGATGGCGGTGGCTTTCGCTCCATCCAACGACGACAGCAGCACGCGGCGCATGCAGTTGCCGAGCGTGTAGCCGTACCCGCGCTCGAGCGGTTCGACGATGAAGCGCGCTACGGTGTCGTTGACTTCTTCCGTTGTTACCGTCGGCCTCATGAACTCTGTCATGTTGGGTAAGCCTCCTTAATATGCCGCGATTATTTCGAGTAAAGTTCGACGATGAGTTGCTCGCGAATGTCCAAATCGATCTGATCGCGCTGAGGAAGAGCAAGAACGCTGCCCTGGAGCTTCTCAATGTCAACCTCGAGCCATGCCGGCACTTGCACACGCTCATTGCTGATGAGCGCACTCTTGATGACGAGCATATCCTTTGCCTTCGGCGCCACGGCAACGAGATCGCCGGGGGTGACCTGGAACGAAGGAATGTCGACACGACGGCCGTTCACGGTGATGTGACCGTGGCGGACCTGCTGACGAGCCTCGTCACGTGACTTCGCGAAGCCCAGACGATACACGACGTTGTCGAGACGGCTCTCAAGGATGCGGAGCAGGTTCTCGCCAGTGATGCCCTGCTGACGGTTCGCCAGCTGGTAATAGTGGCGGAACTGCTTCTCCAGAACGCCATAGATACGCTTGGTCTTCTGTTTCTCACGCAGCTGGTTCCGATACTCGCTTTCTTTCACGCGCTTTCTGCCGGCTTCACCCGGCGCATAGTTGCGGCGCTCGATTGCGCATTTCTCCGTGTAGCAGCGGTCGCCCTTGAGAAAGAGCTTCCCGCCTTCACGACGGCACAAACGGCAGTCCGCCCCAGTATAACGAGCCATAATGGGATCCTTTCAGTTACACGCGACGACGCTTGCGCGGACGGCAACCGTTGTGCGGGATGGGTGTGCAATCTTGAATGCTGGAAACCTCCAGGCCAGCGGCCTGCAGTGACCGGATAGCGGTCTCTCGTCCGGAGCCGGGGCCCTTCACGAACACTGACACCTTGCGCAGGCCGTGCTCCATAGCCGTCTTGGCAGCGGCTTCGGCCGCCATCTGAGCGGCAAACGGAGTTGACTTGCGAGAGCCTTTGAATCCGACCGTGCCAGCAGATTGCCACGAAACCACGTTGCCCTGGGGATCGGTGATGCTGATGATGGTGTTGTTGAACGTCGATTTAATATGCGCGGCACCGACTGCGATGTTCTTGCGCTCGGAGCGCTTGAGGCGCGTGCGCACATTTTTCTTAGCTGCCACTTAAGCTACCTCACTTCTTCTTTCCGCCGATTTGCTTCCTGGGACCTTTGCGCGTACGCGCATTGGTGTGCGTGCGCTGACCGCGCACAGGCAAGCCGCGACGATGGCGGAGCCCACGGTAGCAACCGATTTCCATGAGGCGCTTGATATTCTGGGAAACCTCGCGGTGCAAGTCGCCTTCCACCTTGATGTTTTCCTGGATATAGTCGCGCAACTTCTGCAGATCGTCTTCCGTCAAATCCTTCACGCGGACATCGGGATCGACGCCGGTAGCGGTAAGGACTTTTTTGGAGGTCGTAAGACCGATGCCGTAAATGTAGGTCAAGCCGACTTCAATGCGCTTGTCGCGAGGAAGGTCGACACCAACAAGACGTGCCATAGATGGTTCTCCTCTTTTCTAGCCCTGACGCTGCTTGTGGCGCGGATTTTCGCAAATGACGAAAACCTTGCCATGGCGTCGGATGATTTTGCACTTGTCGCACATTTTCTTGACCGAAGGACGTACCTTCATATCTTTTTCCTTTCGGTTATGCGTTTCGTCCTATATGACACACCCAGCCGCAGGTGATTACTTTTTCGTCTCCCACGCAAATCGCCGGAGTCCAAACGGATCTCCAGCAACGGCAGAAAGACGCTTTACAGGACGGCTACGCCGTCCCTTGACACACAAAATCTGCACAGCCTGTTACACGCCATGCAGACCAAACCAATTATTTGAACCTATACGTGATACGCCCGCGATTCAGGTCATAGACCGATAGCTCCACCGTCACCTTGTCGCCCGGCAGTATCTTGATGTAGTGCATCCTCATCTTGCCAGAAATGTGAGCCAATATCTTGTGCCCATTCTCGAGCTCAACCCTAAACATAGCGTTTGGAAGGGCTTCGAGAACCGATCCCTCAAGCTCAATTACATCTTCTTTGGTCAAAAGTGCTCCTTCAAGCAAATCGTCGTTAAGCAGCAACCATAGATGATACCAAAAGATGCACGATTCGAGAAGGAGAATTTTTGGGCGCAGAAAACCGACAAACCATCGGTTCGAAACTGCCTGCATGCCAGGCGTGCGGTCAGAAGCCGCGCAGTCCGTGCCCGAAGGGCAGAACCGCCAGGTATTCGCGCGATGCGCAGCCGCCTTGTCGGCCTCGAAGTGTTCGCGGCAACCCTGTTTCAGAGCACCGTCGGCGATGACAGCATCAATTTTACGCGTTTTGCCGCTCCGGTCAAGCGGAAGCGCAGGAAATCCGCGAAGGGGCTGTTGCCCCGGCGCTTCATGCTGCGAGTGAGTCGCCTGCTCCAGCATCCCGGACTCACGAGACTCAGAACCCGTGCCCGATCTTCCGCGCCATGCATTGGCATCGTTTCAGCAGGATAGTTGGCGAATCGCATGATCGCCGAACAGAGAAGGATGGCTGGGCCGCCAGGATTCGAACCTGAATAGCTGGTACCAAAAACCAGAGTCCTGCCGTTGGACGACGGCCCAGTGTGGAGCAAAAGCTCGAAGAACGGCGCGACCGGCGTTCCGGTGTGGCGGCAGGCTAAAAATGGTGGGCCGTGAGGGAGTCGAACCCGCGACCTTGGGATTAAAAGTCCCCTGCTCTACCAGCTGAGCTAACGGCCCGCCTGCCCGCGCAACGCGCGAGTACCTATTGTAGCGGGGGTGACATACGGGGTCAATAACTTGTTCGACCAAAAATGACCGCGGGAAACCGCCGTCCGAAGACCTGGGAAGATCAACCTTTCTTGGACGCATTTTCAACTCCTTCATGGAGGGCGCAGCCTCAACGGGACGCCAAGCTAGCCATGAAAGGCAGAGTGACCTTTTCCTCGACACGCGCCTCAATGCAACCGGCTCATCTATCCCACATAAAGATCCGACGAAGGAGACATCGCAGGTCGTATCACAGAGACCTGAGGGAGAGTCAGGTGAGAAACGATGCACTGGCCAACCAGGGAGAGGTGCAGAATCGAGCGTCGGCCCTCTCCCCTTCCTCTTTGCCACCGTGCCGTTAACAAATCAGAAAGCTCCCCGTACTACAATCTGAGATGCGTTTATCGGGGTGCGTCCCGGGCAAAGCAGGTGAAAGGGATGGTCGTTTATGTGGTGTTCGAAGGTCCTCGTCGCTTATGACGGATCTGCTCCCTCGGAACGGGCACTCGCCCTCGCCCGCTCGATCGGAGAGCAGGACAAGGCTGTCGAGCTGGTCTTCATCCATGTGATAAAGCTGTATTCGACCGGCAGCGCCGAGGTCATCTTGGACAAGGTCATGGTAAACGAGGCTGCAGCCATACAGGCGAAGCTTCAGGCCGCCGCAGACCTCGCCCCTAACGATGCGCACGTTCACCTGCTCAAGGGAAATTCGCCGGCAGAGCTCATCATCAAGAGCGCACGCGAGGAGAAATGCGACCTCATCATCATGGGAAGCCGCGGGCAGGGAGGCGTGAAGGGCTATCTCGGGAGCGTGAGCTATTCAGTGGTCCAGCAATCGCCCATCACCGTGCTCATCGCCAAGGACACGATCAAGAAAGAGGGGGTCAAAGCCTGAGGGCCTCCTCAGGCTTTGACCCCCTCATCGGCCCTTCGCAAAGAACCGGCTCCCTCCGCGAAGCGCTACTCACCCGAAACGAAGGTGTCCCGATCGGGCGCGAAGGAGCGCATGGCGCCAATCGTCCGGGTGAACAGCTCATCGAGGTCCCAGCCCAGCATATCGGCTCCCGACCGGACGACGTCACGGCTCACTCCGGCGGCAAACCGCTTGTCCTTGAACTTCTTCTTGAGCGACTTGACCTCAAAATCCATGACGCTCTTGGAAGGACGCATGACAACTGCGGCACCGATGAGACCCGTCAACTCCTCGGTGGCAAACAGTATCTTTTCCATCTGAAGCTCTGGCTTGGGAAGGTCGGCATTGAAATCGGATGTGTGGCTCTGGATCGCATGGATGAGTTCAGGCGTTCCCCCAGCGGCCTCAATATCCTTTGCGGCATAGACGGTGTGCATCTCGGGCTCATCGTCATGCTCCTCCCAATCAAGATCATGCAGGAGGCCGACGATGCCCCAAAACTCTTCGTTTTGCGGATCGTACTCTCGCGCGAAGTAGCGCATGGTCTGCTCAACCGTTTCGCCATGCTCGATGTGGAACGGATCTTGATTATGCTCCCGCAGCAGATCGAACGCCTGAGCACGAGTCATTCCCGCCTTGAGTGTTGCCATGTGCACTCCTCCCGTCGCCTATGGTTCTCTCATGGCATAGCGTACCACGTGAGCGACGTTTGTGCTAAAACACGATCCCCAAGGCATTCACGACCAAACCCCACGCAACGCCGATGAAGTACAGTCCCACGACAATCGCCACGTTCTGCCTCACGTGTCGATTCGTGCGAAACAGCACAAGCAGTCCCACTCCTGCGCTCACCAGGAGACCTGCAAGCATGGCGCCAGAGCCCAACACGCCGTCCACATACAGCTGGGCGATGATGACGCTGGCAGCGCAATTTGGGACAAGGCCCACCAGCGCCGATCCAAGCACCGAAAGCGCCGGGTTCGCGCCCAGGAATGCCCCCAACGCATCTTCTCCGGCCACTTCCAGCACGCCGTTCAGCGCGACGGTGACCACAAAGATGAACAGGGTCACCTGCAGGGTATGCTTGAGGGCGCTCCGAAGGATGCCCCCTTCCCCCTCGTGGCAATGGCACTGATCGTGTTCACACAGGTCATGGATGTGCAGAGGAGCGTCGATGCGCTGAGCCAAGCGCATCCCCGCGTCCACCACGAAGCCCATCACCATGCCGATGACAATCTTGGCTCCCACAATTTTCAAAATGGTCACAGGTGCAACCTGTTCCGCAATGAAAATGGGGAGCATCTCGTCAGAGGTGGACAAGAACACGGCGAAGAGCGTTCCCAAGGTGATGACGCGTCCCGCCCACAGCGTTGCCGCGGCGGCCGAGAAGCCACATTGCGGCACGACCCCCACGACGGCGCCCACGACAGGCCCTGCCGCGCCTGCCCGCCGCACCGCCGACTGCACCCCCTGCCCAGCCTTATGCTCGAACCATTCCATGGCCAAATAAGTGAGGAAGAGAAACGGGATCAGATAGAGCGTGTCCAGAACCGAGTCCTGCAGGACCTGCCCCGCGATATGTATGAAATCATCCATGACGACCCATTGTAGACCAACCTTCGGGCTGACCGCACTTCATCGGAAAACAGTCACGGAACGCGATTGGCACAATCCGGCTTACGCCTTGTTTATCGGCTATACTGGGCGTCAAATCGTAATCCCGACCCGTTATGGAGACGACATGAGCAATCAACAGGCTGGATGGTACCCCGACCCATCAGGAGATGCAGCAAAGCTGCGCTATTGGGACAGCGAGCGATGGACCGATGACTACGCAGACGCGCAGCCATCGGGTAACCAAGGAAGCACCTACGGCGATCCCACATACGCCCAGGCCGGAAACGGACAAGCCTACTACTACCCGCCCACCCAGGCAGCGGGAGACGAGACCGACCGCACCCTGAGGCTGATCGCGTTCATTCTCTGCATCATTTCCACGGTAGGGGTCGGATGGCTCCTCATACCGCTCGCCTGGATGATTCCCATGACGGTGCGTTCTTGGGGAATTTACAAGGGAACCAAACCCAACACGACGGCCTTCGGCGTGTGCACGCTCATTTTCGTGAACATCATCGCCGGCATCCTCCTGCTGGTCTCCAAAAAGGAAGCGTAAGGCAGAAAAGCGCTCCCGGAAAGGCCTGCCAACGGCAGACGGTTCGCACGCGTGCAACCCTGCGCATCCCGCTGCACGCGTGCGAACGAGGCATCCGGCGCACCTTCACGCGGCTCCGGCAGAACGACAGCCGGCCATCGCTTCACCTTCCACGGCATCGCGCCGCAACGTTGCCCATCGAAAAGACCAGAAAGGCCGCAATCCGTCATGGATTGCGGCCTTTCGTCTGCGAGGGAATTTTTGAAGGAGTCTCTCGCCACAGGTAGCAAAGCACATGCCGACATACGTCTTTCCCGCAAGCCTTCGGGCGTAGTGCGAACACGGCCGTCACGCAGAAAGCTTGAAAGCCAGCGAGGGGCTCTCTGGCGTCCGGAGCCACCGTGCTTCGCAGTCTCACGTATCTTGCATACGTGGGGGCAGCGAAGAAGCGGCAAGGCCGGGTGCCAGAGCGCCCCGCAGCGTCGGCAGTTTCTGGCGGCATGCCGCCAGAAATCAGCGTCTTACATCATGCCGCCCATACCGCCGCCGGCACCGGCGAGCGCGGACAGGTCCGGACCCTCTTTGGGGATCTCGGTGATGGTGGCCTCGGTGATGAGAATGAGCGCAGCCACCGAAGCAGCGGACTGCAGAGCGGTGCGCGTGACCTTCACCGGGTCGTTGACGCCCATCTTGATCATGTTTCCGTATTCGCCCGTGGCGCAGTTCAGGCCTTCGCCCTTCTCCATGCCCTTGACGTGCTCGACGACGACGCTGCCCTCATAGCCAGCGTTCTGGGAGATCGCACGAATCGGGGTCTCCAGGGCCTTGCGGATGATGTCGATGCCGACCTGCTCGTCCTTGTCATCGGTGTCGATGGCGTCGAGCGATTCCTGCACGTCGAGCAGCGCCACGCCGCCGCCGGCGACGATACCTTCCTCGACGGCCGCACGGGTTGCCTGCAGGGCGTCCTCGATGCGGGACTTCTTCTCTTTGAGCTCGGATTCGGTCGCAGCGCCCACCTTGAGGACGGCAACGCCTCCGGACAGCTTCGCCAGACGCTCCTGAAGCTTCTCGCGGTCAAAGTCGGAGTCAACGCGCTCGAGCTCGGACTTGATCATGGAGATGCGCTCGTCGATGGCCTGCTTGTCTCCGGCGCCATCCACGATGAGGGCAGCGTCTTTGGAAACCTTGACCGTCTTCGCATGGCCCAGCATGTCGATGGTGGCGTCGGCAACGGTCATGCCGAAGTCCTTGTCGATCACCTGAGCGCCCGTGACGGCGGAGATGTCCTCGAGAATGCGCTTGCGGCGGTCACCAAAGCCGGGAGCCTTGATGGCGACGCAGTTGAACGTGCCACGCAGCTTGTTGAGGAGGATGGTGGCCAGGGCCTCGCCCTCGACGTCCTCGGCAACGATGAACAGCGGGCGGCCGGACTTCATGATTTCCTCAAGCAGCGGAACCATGTCCTGGATGTTGGTGACCTTCTGGTCGGTGAGCAGGATGTAGGGGTCGTTCAGCACGGCCTCCATCTTCTCCATGTCGGTTGCCATGTACGGAGAGATGTAGCCACGGTCGTACTGCATGCCCTCAACAATGTCCATTTCCAGGCCGAAGGTCTGGCTCTCTTCGACGGAGATGGCACCGTCCTTGCCAACTGCATCCATCGCCTCGGCAATCTTCTCGCCGATTTCGCCGTCGCCGGCAGAAATGGTGCCGACGTTGGCAATCTGGTCTTTCGTGGACACCGGCGTTGCGTCGGCCTTGATGGCCTCGACCACCGCATCGGTGGCCTTCTGGATGCCGCGGCGGATGCCGAGGGCGTCGGCCCCGGCGGTCACGTTGCGCAGGCCTTCTGACACGATGACGTCGGCAAGCAGCGTGGCGGTCGTCGTGCCGTCGCCGGCGACGTCGTTCGTCTTGACGGCAACTTCGCGGACCAGCTGAGCGCCCATGTTCTCAATCGGATCTTCCAGCTCGACTTCTTTGGCGACAGTCACGCCGTCGTTCGTGATGGTAGGTGCTCCGTAAGACTTCTCAAGGGCAACGTAGCGACCCTTGGGGCCAAGCGTCACCTTGACGGCATCGGCCAGTTTCTTGACGCCGGAAGCGAGTGCGCTGCGGGCATCGGCCTCGAACTTGATGTCTTTCGCCATGATATGCCTATCCTTTCAACTGCATTGCGATAACCGGGTATGAGTCAGAGGACCTACGCAAAGACCGCGTAGAGATCGTCGGCGCGCACGACGAGGACGTCTTCGCCGTCGACGTTGATTTCAGTTCCGCCATATTTGCCATAGATGACTTTGTCGCCAGCCTTGACGGGAACGGGAATCAGGTTGCCGTCCTTGTCAAGCTTGCCGTCTCCCACAGCCAAGACGATGCCTGTCTGGGGCTTTTCCTTTGCTTCGGTGGCGAGATACAGACCGGATGCCGTCGTCTCCTCAGCCTCATCCTGCTTGATGATGACGCGGTCACCCAATGGTTTCAAATTCATAACGCTGCCTTCCTTTCGTCCGACTCATGTCCGAAACCGATAGTGCGTGAGCACTATTTAACCACTCTGTCGTGGTGACTGCTAGCACTCATTGGTAACGAGTGCTAAACAGTGCGTTATGATAGCATCACGGTCGACAAATGCAAGCCCCTTCGGGGAAATCCAGACAGCCCTCTTGCAACCTTTTCCCAATCGTCAGACGATCGTCACAATTCTCCGGGGACCACCAGACCGCCCTCATAGGCACGCACGACAAGCTGTGCTCGGTCATGGGCGTCGAGCTTGCCCATGATGCGTGCCAGGTGGGTCTTCACCGTCGCAGGAGAGATGAACAGCTCTTTGGCGATGTCGTCGTTTGTCAGGCCGCGCGCCACCAGAACCAGCGTCTCCCTCTCGCGATCGGTGAGTCCCGCAAGGGAGGGAGAACCGCCGGGCTGCCGCCGGGGTCGCGATGCCACGAACGTCTCCACCAGCCGGCGCATGACCGAGGGCTGTATGAGCGCATCTCCTGCGGCGACGATGCGCACCGCTGCCGCGATGTCATCAGGTTCCGCATCTTTGAGCAGAAAGCCGCTTGCGCCCGCCGCCAGAGCATCATAGACGTACTCGTCGATGTCGAATGTCGTCAGAATGAGCACGCGCACAGCCGCCAGTTCGGCGTTCTGGGTGATGGCGCGTGTCGCCTCGATACCGTTCAGGCGAGGCATGCGAATGTCCATGAGCACGACGTCGGGTTTGAGCAAACGGGCGAGGTCGACAGCCTCTTCCCCGTCGCGAGCCTCGCCCACCACGTCAACATCGTCATAAGACAGGAGGATGAGCCGAAATCCACTGCGGACCAAGTCCTGATCGTCGGCCACCAGAACGCGCAACCGATCCCCGTCTCCCCGATTGCTCATCGAGTCCCTCCCTCCACCCCGTCAGCAAGGGGAATGGAGGCGCGGACGCGGAATCCCCTTCCCGGAAGATCTGCCGCCTCGAATGTGCCTCCCAGCAAGCTCACGCGTTCTGCCATGCCTTCGATGCCATGGCCTCCTGCGGGTTTGGCAGGCGCGCCACGCCCGTCGTCTTCGACGGTCAGGCGCGCATTCGCTCCGTCGGACGACAGGCGGATGGTGGCCTCCCCAGCCTCGGCATGTCGGACGATGTTCGTTGCCGCCTCGCGGGCGATGCCGAACAGGGCGACGTCGACGTAGGCGGGAACGCCGGTGGGATCATAGCCGGCACTGTCCAAGTGGGGAGTGATGCCAGCCTGCTTGAGATAGGCAATCACCTCGTCAAGCCGCTCCGTTCCAGCCGTCGGCTCGGTCTCAGCCGGATCATCCCCGCACCGCAACACGCCTATCATCCCACGAATCTCCTCAAGGGCGTTGCGCGCTGTCGTCCGCGCCGCGATGATTGCCTGCTTCGCCGATGCGGGATCGCGATCGATCAGGCGTTCGGCGGCTGCAGCTTGGACGCTCACCGCAGACAGGGAGTGCGCCGTTATGTCATGCACTTCACGCGCTATGCGCACGCGTTCCTCCTCCACGCGGCGCGCAGCTTCCTCCTCGCGCGTGCGCTCGGCCTCGACGGCACGCTGCTCGGTTTCGCCGACGTACGCACGGTGGGTTCGATAGGCATATCCGGCCAATCCGGCCGCCACCATGAACGCGACGTTCTGAAACCTCGTGAAGAATGCGAGACTGGCCGTCTGAGAGGGGACGTCGGAGAACAAGAGGCCGGCAATGGCCAGAGAGGCCGCGACGACGGCCTCCTTGCGTCCGCGTTCGGTCGCGACCGTGTACAGCGCGACCGCCGGCCCCACCACCGTGAGGGAAAATCCTCGGAACGCGCCTTGGAGACCTAAAAATGTCACCATCACGAAAAGGAACACCGGCCACGGGAAACGTCGGCGCAGGACAAGCGGCGCCGTCGTGAGGGCAAGCGCCACGAACACCGAGATATCCGGCACGACGTTCACGATGCCGAGATACTGGCGCAACGCCATGTCCGGAATGACGATGGACGAGGCCGTGAGCATGAGCTGCCCGCAGCCGAACAGGAACGCGGCGGCGGCAACCGCAACATCCATGGCCCAATCCCGGGGCGTCATCTGTCTTTCATTGCTCAAAAAGTTATCCATGCGCATATACTACGCGACCGCATCGGAGGGCACCATACATCAGCAAGGGTATTTCCCTGTCAGAATGGCAACGGCAGGCACCCGGGCACCAACGTCGTTGGCCGAGACCCCACGAGACCGCCCGAAGCGTGCGACAACCGACGGTTGGCCACGTGGAGGAAATGCCTCAGCCGCAGGAAAGACTGGAAGCCGGGATGACCGCCATCGAAACCCCGAAGCGGCAGGTGTTTCCCGTTTTGCGAAGCGGCGAAACGTCCGCGGGAATTCGACGGAGGACCGTGTCTGGGGATGGTCAATGCCTTGCCCCCGATACCACGACGACACAGGGCGCCGACCCATGCCGTGAACCCGAGAAATGGCAGCATCTTCCGCCAGCGAATCATTCCGGCGAGAATATGACCTGGACTCTCGATTCAAACTTGATAAAGAGGCCGAGCTTTGGGGCCGCGGACCTTGCCATTTCGGCGGCTCGCGGCGTCGTGGCGCCCCGACATCGCGACCCCCGCATCGTGCCGCCCCCGGCATCGTGGCACCCGCGGCGGCGCGTCATCTTGCAGCATGGCGATGCCCCTGGCGGCGCGTCATCATGCGCATCGCGACGGCTCGCGGCATTGCGGTACGCCGCAACCAAACGGCGACCGGTGCCCAAGCGACATGGCTTCAGGGGGTCACCGCGCCTCGAGATCACGGACGACGGCCCGGCCGGCCAGCAATCCGGCAGATCCGCTGGCTGCCAAGCCGTCGACCACGCCCGCCGTGACGGAACCGCAGCAGTACACGTTGGGCACCGTCGATCCCGATGCGTCCGTCAGGCGACCGTCGTTATCGGTGTGCGTTCCCCCATATGTCTTGTAACGAACGGGAAACTGCTTGAGAGCATAGTAAGGCGCTTCAAGCACCTCCAGAAAAGCCGACCGTCCAAAATCGCCGTCGTCACCGGACGCCACGAGATCACGGTAGCGGTCAAACGTCTGCTGGAGGACGTCCGAAGAGACGCCCATGCCGCCCGCAAGACCGGCGAGGTCTCCATAGGGCCCGACCATCCTCTGCGCATGCCTCCCGGCCACGTGTGCAATGCTGCGAGCCTGTCCCCCTTCGGACAGCTGCCGGCCGAACACCGTCCACCAATACCCGCGCTCGCCGGAAAAACAAGCGTCTGCCGCTGCCACGTCATCGTCCTCAGGCGCAAACCTCCGCCCCAACGCGTCGACCGCAACGACAGGCCCGAACAGGCCCCACGCAGATGCCGGAGGCACGTCTCCCGTCAACGGCGGCGCCACGTCCATGCCTCCCAGCTGTCCCCCGATGCGTGTGCAAAGCAACTGGCCCTCGCCCATCGATGCCGTCGTGTAGCATCCCGCACGCGTCTGTGAAGGCACATGCTCGCTCACGAGGGGCTGGCTGCTGGCGAATCCGCCGGTCGCCAACACGACCGCCTGAGCACGCACGTCCATGACGGCATCTCCCTCTTCGGCAACGAACCTCATGCCGCAGACCGACGCGTCTGCGTCCAGGATGAAGGCCACCGCCCGCTGCCCCATCGTATACGTGACGCCTTTGGCAGCGAGACGGTCGCGCAGGGGCGACATGATGCTTTCCATGTCTCCCAAGCCCCTTTGAGGCAATAGGATACTTCCCGACAAGGCTGATTCCATCAAGGATCCAGGATCGGAAAACTGGGCGCCATAGGAATCGCTGAGCTGGTCGACCCATTCGGGCGCAGTGCGGAACAGCAGCTCGGCACGGCCAAGATCAGTCACGCCCTCCTCGGAGAGCTCCTGGCTGCGAACACGCCATGCCTGGTCAACCGTCATCGCATTGTCCGCCCGCTTCTGCAGGGCGCTGCCCGCAACGCGCATGACGCCAGCGGCCTCATAGCTCTCGCCTCCGAGAAGACCGAGCTTTTCGACAACCATGACCGACCGTCCCCCGTCGATCGGATCCATGGCAGCCGACAGGCCCGCGATGCCGCTGCCGACAATAAGCACATCGACATCCGAGGAAAAACTCACCTCGGGCGCATTGGCCACATGGGTTCCTTCGACGGCGGGAGCAAGGGAAGGCACCTGAATTCCCGACCCGCATGACACGAGCGATCCTCCCGCGGCGGCGACCGTGGCAAAACCGGCAAGTTTGAAAAACGATCGGCGCTCCATCGACGCGGGCTCCCTCGCATGGCTCGGAGTTGGGACTCCGAGTATAGAGACCCGTTGGCCGCATTGCACGGCCCATGAGGTCATCCCATGCAATCTTCGCAACCAGCGCTCCAGCATGTGCCGCCGGCTCGGGAACTCCAACGCATCACGCCGCGGAGAATCGGTTTATCCGTAGAAGGGAACCTGGGGGAAGGGAGGTTCTTGAGCACGCTTGAAAGCCGTGGAGGCAATGGTGGAAAGCACCCGTTGCACCATCGCGGCATCAAACCCCTCGGCAATCAGCTCCTCGGAGTCCTTTCCCCGTTCAACATGCGCAACCAGCAGCGCGTCGAGGGTGGGATAGTCAATCCCCAGGCTCTTCTCGTCCTCTTGCCCGGGAGAAAGCTCGGCGCTGGGAGGCTTGCTGAACACATGTGACGGAATGGGCGGCACAATGCCTTGCGCGGCCGCCTCCTCGTTGCGCCAGAGCGCCACAGTATACACGTCGGTCTTGTAAAGGCCTCCTATGGGCGCAAACGCTCCCGCCGTGTCGCCGTAAAGCGTGGAGTAGCCCATCATCGCTTCGCTCTTGTTGCCGGTGTTGACCAGCATCCATCCCCGCGCGTTCGAAAGCGCCATCAGGCACACCATGCGGCACCGCGCCTGGGTGTTTTCCGCGGCGACTCCGGCAAGCTCGCCGCCACACGCACGGGCGAGAACGCTCTCGAACGCCTCAAACGGCTCACAGATGGAAACCGTGCAGATGTCCACCCCCAGGTTGTCGGCAAGTTCCCACGCGTCATCGACCGAATGCTCCGTCGAGTAGGGCCCCGGAAGCACCACCCCATGCACATGGTCGGCACCGAACGCATCGACGCTCATGACGGCGGTCAGGCTGGAATCCATTCCGCCCGAAAGGCCGATGACAACATCCTCGAATCCCGCATTGTCCGCGTATGCCTTCAACGCTTCGACACACGTGCGGTACCGTTCTCTCGCTTGCATGTTTGCGCTCCTTATCATCCCAGCTTCAGGCTGCAGCCCCAGTATGCGCTCCGCATGTTACGAGCAGATTGCGAGGATTCTATTGGACCTCGCGAATCCTGCGAGCCAGCCATCCGGCCCACTCGTCCACGCCATCGCCCTTCGTGGCGGCAAGGGGGAAGATGGGGGCCTGGGGATTGAGCTGCCTGACGGAAGCCTCAAACGCGTCTCGGTCAAAGTCAAACACGGGCAGGGTGTCAATCTTGTTGAGGACCACCGCCTCGGACACTTGGAAGACTCCCGGGTATTTGAGGGGCTTGTCGTCGCCTTCGGGCACCGACAAGATCATGACCTTCGCGTTTTCCCCGAGGTCAAAGTCCGTGGGGCACACCAAGTTGCCGACGTTTTCCAAAATGATGAGATCCAGACGCTCTAGATCAAGGATGTCAACCGCTCGCTTGACCATTGCGCTCTCAAGGTGACACGCGCCGCCAGTGTTGATCTGAACTGCGGCGATACCCTGTGCCTTAATCTTTTCCGCATCGACGTTGCTGGCAATGTCGCCTTCGATGACGGCAATGTTGAATTCATCGCGCAGCGCATCGATGGTGGCCAGGATGGTGGACGTCTTGCCCGACCCCGGACTGGCGAGCAGGTCAAGCACGAACACGTGGTGGGCCGCAAAACGTTCGCGGAGCTCACGGGCCAACTCGTCGTTCTTGTCGAGGATGGGTTGCTTCATATCGATCTGCATGACTATCCCTCGGTTTCTTGGTCGTTGTCGGGAAGATCGACCTCAATGCTGTCTATCTGCAACTCACGCCCAGCGATGAGCTCAGTGGCAAAGCTGTCGCAGGTGGGGCAGAACATATGGAAACGATCATGCTCATATTCGGCACCGCATTCGAGGCAGCGGCTCCTTGGCTTCACCATGGCGATTTCAAGCTCGGCACTTTCGCACATCGAATGCTCCGACAGCACTTCGAAGGCGAATTGCAACGCGTCTTCGATAGCCTCCGTCATCTCGCCCACCGACAGAGTGACCTTGAGCACCCGGGTCGCGCCAGCCTCTTTCGCCGACGACTCGACAGCCTGCATCACGCCTGTCATGATTCCCAGTTCGTGCACTTCGCGCTCCTTCTCCGAGCGGTGTCGGAAAGTTACTCCTTGGACTCCTTCGCCTTCTTGACGGCAGTCCATTCCTCATTCCATTCCTTGTCCTCGGCCTCTTCGCGATCAAGCTCCTCGTTCTGCTTCTTGATGCGCTTGCCTAACACAATACGGGAAATGAACAGGCTGCCCTCATACAGCACCACCAAGGCCGCAAACATGAGCAACATGGTGACGGGAGACGCGTCCGGCGTCACCACGGCCGAAAAGACCATGAGCGTCACGTACACGACACGCCAGCTGCTTCGCAGCTTCTTGTAGGGGACGACATCGAAAATGACGAGGTAGAAGATGACGAGCGGAAGCTCGAAGGCAAGCCCGAAACCCACCTCGAACTTGATGATCATGTCAAGATAGGTGCTTGCACGCGGCACGATCTCGCCGAGGCCTGCCGATTGATCCGTCAGCCACTGGAAAGCGGGATTCAGAATGACCAGATAGCAAAACAGGGTTCCGAATATGAACAACCCGACGGCTGCAGCAAAAGTCGGAACGAACCATTTGCGCTCGGACGGTTTGAGGGCAGGCAGAAAAAATGCGAGGATCTGCCAGAGGATGATCGGCGCACATGCGACGATGGACACCCAGAGCGACAGCTTGAACCGGATGGAAAAGGCCTCGAAGGGGTCGAAGAGCGCAAAGTCGATGTTGCCGCTTGCGTCGAGGGGCATGAACTCGGAAATCGGAAGCGCAAGGAACTGAGCGACCGTGGGAGTTGCCAAGTAAAAAACGCAGACAGCGACAGCCAGGCACACCACGATGCGCACCAAACGCATACGAAGCTCGCCAAGATGATCAAAGAGGGGCATACGAGCCGGTCCGACAGGCATGAGCTATTCCCCCTTCTCTTCAGTTTCAGCAGGCGTCACGGGTTGCTCCGTGGACGGCTCTGCTTTTTTCCCCGCAGCCGGAGTTTCCTTCTTCGCGGACGTCGTTGCCGCAGCCTTCTCGGAATCTTTCACGACACTCGAGCTGGACGCCGCTTTCGCGGTTGGGGATTTTTTCGGAGCAGCTGCCTTGGCCTTCTGCGGGGCAGCCTTTTCCGCTTTCTCGCCTTCTGCAACCGGGGGTTCTTCGGGCGAGGCAGCATCGGCCTTCTTCGCGGCAGGCTTCGTGCCATACAGCTCATCTGGCGTCGGCGTGGATTTTGGCTTGGTGGCCGGCTCAGCCTCTTCCTCCGCCGCCTTCTTCGCGTCTTCCGACTTCGCCGAAGCGGCGGCCGTCGACGCGACAGCCGTTGCCGAAGCAGCCTTCTTCTCCTCGGCGGCCTTCTTCGCGGCACGTTCCTTGTCGTAGCGCGCCTTGCGCTCGGAGAACGTCTCGGACTTTTCGTCCTTGCCGAGATTCTTCGCGCTCTCGCCCACCTTCGAAAGGGCCTCGAGCGGGTTTTTGAAAGGTTCGTCAGAAGACGGGTCATACACCTCGGTCTTGATGACCTTGTTCATCTCTTCCTGAGCGCTTCTGAACTTCGCAATGGCCTTGCCCAGCGTCTTCGCCATGGCAGGCAGCTTGTCGGGTCCGAAGATGAGGAACCCAAACAGCAGAATGAGGAAAAGCTCGAATCCACCTATGCCAAACAAGGATAACCCCTTTGTCAGTCTCTTCCACGCGTCCGGCGAGCCATCCAGGCCCGCTTTCGCAGTAACCGGGCTATAGTATCACAAACGTTTGGAGTGCCGATGACGGCATTCCCTCCACAGAAAAATCGGGCCTCGGCAATCCACGCGCGGCTTACGACGAGCCGAGCACGGCGAGCGCCATAGTCGGGATGCCGAGCGCCAACACCAAGATAATGCAGATGACCACCGTGAACACCTTTTTTGTCCGCTCGGCACGCTCCCGTTGAGCCTTTGCATGGGCCTCGCGTTCCTGCGCCGCCTTGATGCGTTCGCTTTTCTGCTTTGCTGTGAGCTTTTGATTCGTCCCCATATCCTACACCTTCAACCGTCTAGTCTCGAAGCTTTCCGCGGATCTCGATGACGCGGGCGATGTTCTTCGCCACCTCTACATCGACATGCCACTTTCTTTTCTCGTACAGCGCCTTGCCACCCACCATGGTCATGAGAACATCCGCCTCGGTACAGGTGTTCACCAAGGCGGAAACCGGATCCGTCGTGGGAGTCTGATGCGACCCCGACAGGTCGACGGCCACGATGTCTGCGCATTTGCCCACCTCGAGCGAACCGATGCGCTCATCAAGCTTGAGCGCCCGCGCTCCGCCGATGGTCGCCATCTCCAGCATGGTCGCCGCATCGAGGAACTGGCCGACGTTCACGGCACGCTGGACCAGCATGCCGATCCTCATCTCGGTGAGGATGTCCGTGGACTCGGTTGCTGCCGGCGAATCGGTGCCAAGGCCCACACGCAGCCCGGCTCGCAAGAATTCCGTGAGCGGCGCAATGCCCATGCCGAGCTGCGCGTTGCAGCGGGGACAGGCAGCCACGGCCACATCGTATTCCTTGAGCTTCTTGATATCGTTGTCGTCAACATGGACGCAATGGATGGCCATGACGTTGTCGGACTCAAACGCCCCCCAGTTCAAAGCATAGCGAACCGGGGTCGTCCCCGTGGGAAGCCAGGGGGGAATCTCGACGTAGCCGCGCCTGTTGTCCATGCCGTGCACCGAGAACGGCGACGACCCGTATTTGATGAAGTTGAACTCCTCGCGGCTGCCCGCAAGATGCATGGCGACCGGAACGTCTTCCTTGCGGGCAAAGTCCGCGACCTTGGTGAACACGGAGGGATGGCAGGTGTACACCGCCGCGGGGGCAATCCCAATGGTGATGCGTTGCGAGTCGACCTCCTCGCGCCAGTGCATGATGTCGTTCTCGGCGATCCTCATGGCATAGTCAACGCGTCGCTTGTCCATGGCGCCGACCTCGCGGTAGATGACGCTGCGCATGCCCAGTTTCTGCGTCGCCGTGCAGGCAGCACCCGTCGCCGTGATGTCGGCGACACAAGTAATGCCGCTGGAAAGGGCCTCAAGGCCGCCGAGGATGGCGGAGTCATACCAGTCGCCCACATCCATCTTCGAGCTTTTCTCCACCATGGACATGATCCAGGTCGTATAGGGAACGTCGTGCACGATGCCGCGCATGACCGCGTTCTCGAGGTGGGTATGCAGATCCACCAAACCGGGAAGAAGGGCTGCCAGGCCATAGTCGACTATTTCCTCGTCGGGATAGCGGAGTTTCAGCATGTCGATCGTCCCGATATCGCGGATGAGCCCGTCACGGACGAGCACCGCACCGTTGCGAAACGGTTTAGAGGTGATGGGAAGGATGTATTGTGCACACAGCAACATGGATGGCCCGCCTATCTCCTGAATAATCGTGTGCCCGTATGATAGCACCGCCAGCGCGCTCTCCCGCAAATCCACAGAGGCCATTCGGCGTGAGGAAGGATGCGCTCCGCCCCTTTTCCGTCAGCTCTGCCTCACATACACAAAACCGCGCTTCGCGCCAACCTTCCTGATGACCACCAGCGTGACAACCATCAGCACGATGACCAGCGGGAGGCAGATGAGCGCATTCTGGATGAATCCCGCAAGCAGGAACCCTATGCCAGACATCGCCGCCACGAACCCTGCATAGGGAAGCTGGGTCATGACGTGCTGCATGAAATCGACTTGGGCGGCCGTGGACGACATGATGGCGGTTTCGGAGATGGGCGAGCAATGGTCCCCGGTGACCGCACCCGCCAGCGCCGCAGAGATGGAAATCAGGCACAAGGTGTCCACTTCGCCGCCGAAGATTGCCAAGACGATGGGAATCAGGATGCCAAACGTCCCCCAAGCGGTCCCTGTCGCAAACGAGATGAGCGTCCCCAGGATGTACAGGATGAAAGGCAGGATCATGAGGGGGAAGCTGCTGTTCGCCATAAACGCCTGGACGAATTGCGTCGCGCCCAGGCTGTCGTTGCATACCCTCTCCAAGCTCCATGAGAAGGTGAGTATGAGGATAGCAGGAACCATCAGGACGAATCCCTTCGGGATGCTGTCCACGAACACCTCGGTCGAAACGATCCCTCGCCCCAAATACCACGCAACCGTGAAAAACAAGGCGATGATGCCGCCGATGGGAAGCCCCAGAAACGCGTCGCAATTGGCGAAGGCGTCGACCACCGACACTCCGCCGGCAAAAAAACCTCCGCTGTACAGAAGCCCCACCACACAGGACACGATCAAGACCACGATGGGCAGAACCATGTCCGACACTTTGGCACGCGGATTGTCCTCCAAGGTTCCGGCGTCCGCGTACAGATTGCCGGTCCCCCCATAGATGTCGCCCTCCTCCTCCGCCATGCGCTCGTAACGGGCCATGGGTCCGAAGTCGAACTTCAGCAACGCCAGGCTGACCAGCATGACGATGGTGAGCAGAGCGTAGAAGTTGAACGGTATCTGCTGGACGAACAGCATGAACCCGTCTATGGAACCCGCATATTCGTCGGGGATGTACCCCGCGACGGCGGCCGCCCAGCTCGACACGGGGGCGATGATGCAGATGGGAGCGGCCGTGCAATCGATGTTGTAGGCAAGGCGCGCGCGGGACACCTGATGCTGGTCCGTGACGGGGCGCATGACATTTCCTGTGGTCAGGCAGTTGAAGTAGTCGTCGACGAACAGCATGATGCCCAGAACGGTGGTCGAGAGCAAGGCTCCCGTCTTCGTCTTTATCCTCGTCGCGACCCAACGCGCATAGGCGGCCGAGCACCCGCTCCTCTCCATGAGCGCCACGATGATGCCAAGGGCGACCAGAAAAATGAGGATGCCACCGTTGTCCCCCAGGCTTCCACCGATCACCTCCACAAGATGAGCAAGCGTCCCCAGCACGTCAAACTGCGCATAGAGCAGAGCGCCCGCAAGCACACCGAGAAACAGGGACGAGTAGACCTCTTTCGTGGCAAAAGCGAGCGTGATGGCTATGACGGGAGGGAAGAGGGCCCAAGCCCGACCGTAGAACGGCGCGTCGGGAGAAGATCCGTCGGCGGCGGTGATCGCCATGAAAAGAATCGTGACCGCTGCCACGAGGATGAGCGATCGCACAAGCTTCGAAAACTTCATCGTGCCCCCTGCCAAAGAGCGACGGCCCCTCGCTCTCGGATGTCTTGATGCGGATCCGTTGGACGACCGTTTTGCATTGTACGGCATTATCCCGCGAAACGGACGAAAAACGGACGAAGCGGCGCCCGCCCAAGCAGGCACATCCTCGCAGCACAGATAGGCAATCTGCAGGCATCGCCTCCGATTCGCCAGCCGGGACGATCAAGGCCCATGCCCGAAGCGTGCTATACTTTTCAGTCGACGGACGGACGCCGGACGCGCCAAGCCCGCACCCAAAGCTCCCGAACTCCGAGAGTCCCCCTCGTGCACAGCCCGCTGTTCGACACGCTCCGCAGAACGAACGGATCCGACAGCGCGCGCACGGATCGTCCAAGCTGAGGTATCATGCCTTCAGCAACTTCATCACGACCATGACGGAGCATCATCTGTGAGCATAGATACAGCAACCGGCAAAGAGGCGCCAGCGGAAATCTCGTCCGATCGCGTCAAGGAAATATTCTCGTCCATAGCCAAGAAATACGAGCGGTTCAATGCGCTTTCCAGCATGGGCATGTACCGGCTCTGGCTCGCCGACATGATACGGCAGGCACCCCTCGACAAAGACACCGACATGCTCGACATCGCAGGCGGAACCGGTGACGTGGCATTCGCCGCTGCACGGATGAAGCATCCAAAACACATACAGCTGACCGATTTCGTCCCCGAGATGCTTGAGGTTGCCCGCGCCCATTGCGACGAAGGATGTGCCTGCGGCGTGCCCTTGGACTTCGACGTGGTCGATGCGCAGAACATCCCCTACGGAGACCAGACGTACGACGTGGTCACCATGGCGTACGGAATTCGCAACATGCCCGATCGAGAACGTGCGCTCGCCGAGATGCTCCGCGTGCTGAAACCGGGTGGCACGCTGGTGTGCCTCGAGTTCTCCACCCCTCCGAACCGCCTCTGGAACGCCCTGTACGGCTTCTATCTCAGGCACATGATCCCCTTTTGGGGAGGGCTCGTGACGGGAGACCGCGAGGGATTTGTCTACCTCGCCCGATCCATCAGGGCGTTTCCCGACCAGAAAACCTATGCCCGAATGCTGGAGCATGCAGGGTTTCAGAAGGTGACCTGGAAGAACTACGCAGGGGGGATCGCGGCGGTCCACCTCGCCGAGAAGCCACAGGCATAAGGCCGGCACGCAGAACGGCCACGGGTCATTCCACCCGCAGCATGCGGTATCCGACGCCGACATGGGTATGCAGGTATATCGGCTGCGCGGGGTCGCGCTCGATCTTCTTGCGAAGGGTCGCCATGAAAACGCGGAGGGACGGCAGATCGGAGGACAGCGCCATGCCCCACACTTCCTTGAGAATGTAATTGTGGGTGAGCACCTTTCCCGTGTTGCGCGCGAGCAGGCACAGCAGCCGATATTCGATGGGCGTGAGGTGGACCTCATCTCCATCGAGGGTGACAACGGCAGCCTGGTAGTCGATGCAGAGCCCGCCGTTTCGATAGACCGCGTCATCCGCTTCCGCCGCAGAAGAGAGGCGACGCAACGCCACGCGCAGGCGAGCCAGCAGCTCGTCAACCGAAAAGGGCTTGACCAGATAGTCGTCTGCGCCCGCATCGAGCGCCTCCACCTTGTCGGCATCGTCGAGGCGCGCCGAGAGCACGATGATGGGCAGAGACGACCATGTGCGCACCTCGCGGATGACGTCGACGCCATCCCTGTCGGGCAGCCCCAAGTCGAGGATCATCAGGTCGATCGGAGCCGACGAGCGCAGCTCAAGCATCGCGAGGCTGCCCGTCGCAGCCTCGCGATGCCGATACCCCTGCACATCGAGGGTCGTCGCAACAAGGTTGCGCACCGTCGCGTCATCCTCGACAACCAGTATCTGAAAGGGAGCATCCATCAGCTTTCTCCTTGCCAAGGCGCCTTGCGCCCGTCCCCTGCCTCAAGGCCGTCAATGTGCGCAAGCGGCACGTCAAATGAAAACACGCAGCCATGCGGATAGGCATCGCGCACGGTTATCTCGCCTCCGTGCACTCGCACGATGGAACGGCACAGGGCAAGGCCCAAACCCATTCCCCGACGCGAGTCGCCGCCTTCGACCAACTGATCCGCCATGGATGCATGGACAAACATGTCGAAGATGCGAGCCTTGTCGGCATCGGGAACTCCGGGACCGTCGTCGGCAACGGAAACGCGCACTACCGGTCGGCGCCCCTCTTCCGCACGAACGGCAGAGACGGTGATGCTCGATCCTTTGGGCGTGTAGGTGACAGCGTTGTTGACCAGGTTGACGATGACTTGCATGATCAAGCGCGCATCCATCTGCGCCATGAGGAGCTCGTCGGGAACCTCGATCGAGACGTGATGGTCTGCCAGGCGTCTGCTGGCATGGCGCAGGGCGTCCTGCACGACATCGCCGATCAGCTCGGGCTGCAGCGTGAGCTGCACCGTCCCCTCGTCGATGCGGGTGACTGACAACAAGTTCTCCACCAGGTCGATCAGCCAGGCCGCATCCTCGCGGATGTCGCGATACATCCGGAGCTTCTGCTTTTCAGTCAGCTGCGCAGAAGAAGAGAGCAGCATGTCGGCATCTCCCGAGATGCTGGTGAGCGGCGTGCGCACATCATGCGATATGGCACGCAGCAGATTCGACCGAAGCGCCTCCTTCTCCACCTTCAAGCGCATCTCATGACGTTCACGTGCAAACGATATCCGTTCTGCCGCTTGCCCGCATTCGGCCAGCACGGCCACCAGAAGGTTTTTTTCAAAAGCCCCAAAGTCCTCATCGTCGTTTTGGACCATGAGGCCCGCCACGCCGAACACCTGGTTTTTCGACCTGATGGGCAGATAGAGGCAGCGCGCCTCGCGCAGGGTGTCGGTCGTCGCCCCTGCCCGTTCGTTGTTGGATGCAACCCAAGCGGCGACGGCCGCCTCGCTCTGCGCCGTGAGTGCAGGCGGCAGCGCGCCGGCGCCGGAGGGATCGCTCACCTGCGGCTCACCCAGACGCCCGTCGTCCCCCATCCGATACATGATCACCGGGCGGTTGAGAATCTTCATGACCTGGGTCGCCGAGGTCTCGAAACATGCCTCGACCGTCGCGCTCGCCTGTAACTCACGGCTGCTTTCCAGCAGGACCTCGGTTCGGTAGGCACGTCGGGCCGTCGCCTCCGCCTGCCGCTTTATGCGTATGGCAAGAGATGAGGCCACCAAGGTTCCAACAAGCAGGAAGGCGAAGATGACCGGGTACGAAAGTCCCGAGGCATGAAACGTGAAACGCGGCTCGGCAAGGAAAAAATTATAGGCCAGGACGCTGCCAAGAGCGGCAAGCGCCGCGTAGAAAAAGCCTTCGGCCTTCGTCGCGAACAACAGGGTGACCAGCATGTAGATCATGAGAATGACCGACGAGGCAAAACCGAGGGCAGAGAGCGCAAGGCCAAGCGCCGTCGCCACGGCAACCGCGGCGAGAGCCTTGCCAAAATCTCCCCACGTCAACCGAAATCCCGCGACGCCGCGCACCGTCCCGAATCGCGCCGGCAGATCCTTGACGGGGATTACCGTGATGGACGCGCCATACGAAAGCCTGATCAAACGGTTTACGATGTCGTCACGCGCCCGAAGGAGGCCCGAGCGCGATGCGGAGCCTCCAATCACCAGATGCGTGATGCCGGCAGTCACCGAATATTGAGAGATGAGCACCGCTGCATCGTCGCCATGCAACGTCACCACATGACCCCCCAATTCCTCCACGAGATCGATGTTGCGGCGCAGGCCCATGCTCTCCTCTGCGGTCGGCCCCGTGGTCTCGGCCGCGACCACCAGAGCCGTCAGGGTCCCATGCAGCGACTCGGCCATGTTTGCCCCAGCGCGTATCACCTTGGCACTGCCCGCTTCTGCCGTCACGCGCACCAACACGTCCTCCCCCGCCTCCGCATGCGGCGTCGGGCCCCGACCTTCCGTCCTGCGCGTCAGACGATCGGCCATGCGACGGAGCGCTATCTCACGCAACGCCGTGAGGTTTTTGCGCGTGAAGAAGTTCGCCAACGCCGCAGACGCGCGCTCGGGCAGATAGACCTTGCCCGCCTCCAGGCGATCGATCAGCTCATCGGGCTCGATGTCGACCAATTCAACAGAATCGGCGCGGTCGAAGACGTGGTCGGGAACACGTTCCGCAACGTCAACCTTCGTGATGGCGGCTATCTTGTCGTTCAGGCCTTCCAGATGCTGGACGTTCACCGTGGTGAAAACGTTGATTCCTGCGTGCAGAAGCTCCTCGATGTCCTGGTAGCGCTTGCGATGTCGGCATCCGGGAGCATTGGTGTGCGCAAGCTCGTCAACGAGCACGATCTGAGGATTGCGCGCAAGAACGGCATCCAGGTCAAGATCGCGCAAATCAATGCCACGATGCTCGATCACCAACGGAGAGACGCATTCAAGGCCTTCGACAAGCGCCATGGTCTCGACGCGCGTGTGGGGCTCGATGTATCCGACAACGACATCGAAGCCTTCTCTCGCCGCAGCATGCGCACGTTCGAGCATGGTGTAGGTTTTGCCGACACCCGCCGCATAGCCAAAGAATATCTTGAGCGTGCCACGTGCGGCACCGATGGCGTCACCGTCAGCAGGAGCAGGGCCAGAAGCCTCGTCGTCGGGATCATGGCGCGACGCCGGTCCATCGTACGCCCTGTCCATCATGCCCCCTTTGCGTCAGAGATAAAAGCGGGACGGGCCGAGCCCTCATTCGTCGCCATCATAGCACGTTAGCAGGGAACGGCGAGATGCCAGTTCCACCATCAAGGCAGCAACCAACCTCCTCTTTTGCCAAGACGGGCGCAACGGGGACGCCCCGGCGCATGCCCGTCCCCCTTCCAACGCACAACAGGGGCACGGAACGGAAACGCGGGCGCCTGCCGGACAGGCCGGAACCCCTCATGCAACGCCTACCAGCACCATCAAGACGTCAAGCAGCTTTATGGCGACAAAGGGAAGAACGGCTCCCCCCAAGCCATACGCCATCAGGGCGAAGGAGGGGTGGGCGCGGAAAGGCGCGTCACGATGCCTCATGCCCCTCAGGGCCAGCGGGATCAAGGCCACGAGAACCACTGCGTTGTAGACGACGGCAGACACGATGACGGACCGCGGATCAGCCAAATGGAGGATCCCTAACATGCCCACCTGAGGATAAAGCGGCGCAAGCAGGGAGGGAACGATGACGAGGTACTTGGCAAGGTCGTTCGCAATGGCGAAGGCCGTCAGATTCCGCCTCACCCCGAGCAGCTGCTTGCCGATATGGACGATGTCGATGAGCTTCGTCGGAGACGAGTCGAGATCGATCAGGTTGCCCGCCTCCTTGGCCGCCTGCACGCCGCTGCCCATGACGACCGCCACATCCGCCTGGGCGAGCGCAGGCACGTCGTTCAAGCCATCTCCCGCCATGGCAACCACATGATTTTCGGCCTGGTACCGACGAATGAGCTCAACCTTTTTCTCGGGAGTCGCTCCGGCGATAAAATCGTCGATGCCCGCCTCAGCCGCGACCGCCGCAGCAGCGAAGGGATTGTCTCCGGTGACCATGACCGTCTTGATGCCCAGCGTCCGCAGATCGGCCAGGCTTTCCCTCATGCCGCGCTTCACGATGTCCCTCAGATACACGACCCCAAGAATGCGATGGTCGCGTGCGACAAGAACCGGCGTGCCGCCCGCACGCGCAACCCGGTCGACAGCCTGGGCGCACGCATCGCCGCACACGCCTCCCCCCGACTCGACGTAATCCATGACGGCGCTCGGCGCTCCCTTCCACAGTTCCCGGCCGCCGCAAGCAGCCCCGCTCATGAGCGTCCTCGCCGTGAAGGGAATCGGAGCCAGCTCGTCCACCATGAAATCCCCTTCTCCCCATCGCTCCCGGGCAAGCGCGACGATGCTCCGTCCTTCCGGTGTGTCGTCGGAAAGGCTCGCCGCCAACGCGGCGCTGGCCACCTCGCGCTCAGTGGCGCCCTTGACGGGAATGAATTCGACAGCCTGGCGATTGCCAAGCGTGACGGTGCCCGTCTTGTCGAGCAACAGCACGTCGACATCCCCCGCGGCCTCGACGGCCCGGCCGTCCTTCGCCAACACATTGACCTCGCTCAGCCGATGCATCCCGGCAATGCCGACCGCCGGAACGAGCGCGCCAACCGTGGTTGGCGCCAGGCAGACGAACAGGGCGACAAGCGACGCCCAGGCCGCCAGATCCCCCTCACCTAACTGGCCCGCCCGGAAGCCGCCTGAAGTGAGCAGCGACGCCACGACGACCACAAAAACCACCATGAGAAGGGCAACCAGCACCTCAAGGGCGCGTTCGTCCGGAGCCTTCTTGCGCGAAGCCGACTCGACGAGGACAAGCATGCGGTCGAGAAAGCTCGTGCCGGCATCGGCGGTGACGCGCACCACAAGCCAGTCCGAAAGCACCATGGTGCCTCCGGTGACAAAGGGATGCTCGCTGCCCGATTCTCGGATGACCGGTGCGGATTCCCCCGTGACGGCGCTCTCGTCCACGGTCGCCACGCCCCTGACGATTTCTCCGTCAGCCGGTATCTGGTCTCCCGCCGCCACAAAGAACAGGTCTTTCTTTTTTAGCGCGGCGGCATCGACCTCGTCAGCCCGAAGATGGAAGAACGTCGCCGGGTCGTCGACATGAGCGCCCCTGGCCACAAGCCCTTCGTTGAGTTTATGCACGTCAACATCGTGGGCCGCGGATCGAAGCGTCTCCTCCTGCCGGTCTCCTCGGCCTTCTGCCAAAGCCTCCGCGAACTTCGAGAACAGCACCGTCGCCCACAGGACGAGCGAGACGACAAGAATGAACCCTGGTTGGGAGTCAGAAATCCCCAACAGCGAGAAGGCGAACAGGGCGAGCGTCAGGACAGCGCACAGACACACTATCAGCATGACGGGATTCTTCCTCTGCTCGCGAGGCGACATCCTCGCAAAGGCACCGCGCACAGCCCGCCGCGCGAGCGCTTTGCCGTCTTCATGTTCCATGGCCGTTCCCGCCATCGCGTCTCTCCTCGATCTCCTCGCGACCTCGCCCGGTCACGCCATTTCTTCTCGAGGCATTCGAAAAGCAGCGTCGGGCGTCTTCCGAAGTGAGTTCAGAATAGAGACAACGGCATTAATGCGACATTAAGATTTGAAACGCGAAATCGGGAAGCGTCCGTGAAAGAACTTCCACCCGTTGAAAGCAAAAATCGAGCTCGTGGTATGAGATGGGCGGAGGCCAATGCCGTACGATGAGTCCATGGCCACTCCATTACCCATGACTGCCGAGGACACGCCGTCGAGCAAGCCGCCGCCCCTGCCCTTGGGCAACAGGACAGAGGGGCGACCCGACTCGTCCTCCACTTCCCCCGAAAGGACGGGGCACGATCCTGCACGCCCCTCCGCACGGGAGGGCGTGCAGGCTGGGGGTTCAGGCAAAGACCCCCTCTGGACACCCCTGTTCGCCCTCATTGTGGCGACAGCCCTGTGCTGCTTCATGGTTGGACAGGGACTCAACTCGGGCACATCGGTATACCTGGCCAAAGCGGGCGATGCCGCCACGTTTGCCGGCATGCTCGCCGCGATGTTTTCCGCAGCCGCCGCCGTGGCGCGCCTCGTTTCCGGTCCCATCATCGACCAATCCGGTCGGTTTCGCGTCATGTTCTGCGGCATGGCGCTGCTCGCCGTCGGCACCGTCGCCCCCGCAATAACCGCCGACCCTGCCGTATTCGTCGCATGCCGCGTGGTGCAGGGCATCGGGTTTTCCGCGACGACAACAGCCGCGGCCACGGCGGCAGCGGACGTTCTGCCGCTGTCTCGCCTGGGGGAAGGCATCGGATACTATGGCCTCGGCCAAGCGGTGGCCCTGTCCGTTGGCCCCGCCCTCGCGCTCTTTCTCGTCGACACCGACCCTTCCGAAAATCTCTATCGAGGGCTGTTCGCCATCGCGGCATTGGGCGTCGCGCTGACCGCAGGGTGTCGCTATGAGCATGATCCGAGCAAGCTCTCTCCAAGGTCCACCTATCGCCTGCGTCTCGAACGAGACGCGCAGAACCAAGGGCAATGCAGGAAGCAAGACGGGGATTTCCTCCATTCGCCCGAGGCGAAAGCGGGCAGGGAGGGCGCCCGCGCGGCGGAAGAGAGACGTTTCGGAAGCAAGAGGGCCTCCACTTTCATAACTCGTTTTCTCGAGCCGAGCGCCCTGCCGGGAACGCTGCCCATGCTGGTCCTCAGCCCGGCATTCGGGTTCGGCATCTTCTTCGTCGGGCTGTATGGCTCCTCTCTGGGGCTGGAGAACGCGGGGCTGTTCTTCACCCTCTCAGCCGCCAGCATGATTGTCGTGCGCCTGAAGTCAAGATCCTTCATGGACCGCATCGCCCCCCTGCACGTGTTCGCCGTTTCAGTCGTCTCAGGTCTGGCGGCGTTTGCGCTGCTGCTTGCGGCCCCACACGCCAGCGCGCTGTATTACCTGTCCGGCCTGCTATATGGAATCTGCATGGGTATCAGCCTTCCGCTCAACCAATCGGTTGCAGTCAAGAACACCCGTCCTGAGCGTTGGGGTGCCGCCAATGCCCTCTTCTTGCTGGCAAGCGACATCGGCATCGGGCTCAGTTCTGCCCTGTGGGGCGTCGTCAACGATCGGGCGGGATTCTCGGTCACCATCGGTTGCGTCATGGCATGCATAGCCCTTTCGTATGTCGTGGCATGGCGCTGGTATCCGAAAGAAGACCCGCGGCCACCCCGCCAAACCAGCCGGTCCTGAACCCTTCCTCTGACGTCATCGGAGGAAGGATGCCGCTCAGTACGGCTTGTCGAGATCCGCATGGGCCAGCGCGTCGGCGTCGAGGCCAAAGAACCTTCCTTGACGATACCGGTCCAGAGCCACCAGGGCAATCATGCCAGCATTGTCACCGCAAGCACTCAGGGGAGGCATGACCAGGCGCACCCCCAAACGCGAACACATCTCCTTGTAGGCAGCACGCAGGACGGGATTGGCGGCGACGCCGCCTCCCAGGCAAAAGGTCGGTGCACCCGTTTTTCGAAGGGCGGCTTCCGCCTTCTTCACCTGAACGTCAACGACTGCCTGCTGGAAGCTGGCGGCTATGTCGGGAACATTCAGCTCGCGGCCCGCATCCCGCTCGCGGTTGATGTAGGTGACGACCGCCGTCTTGAGCCCCGACAGAGAGAAGCGAAGGTCTCCGGAGTGCATCATGGCGCGGGGAAAGGGAATGGCGCGGGGGTCACCCTCCGCAGCGAACCGCGAGATGACGGGACCTCCCGGATATCCAAGACCCAACGCCTTTGCGACCTTGTCAAACGCTTCGCCCACCGCATCGTCGATGGTGGATCCAAGCGTTTCGTACTCTCCCCAATCCTTCATATGGACCAGCAGGGTATTGCCACCTGACACGAGCGAAACCACCGCAGGCGGGACGAAGCCCGGCTCGCCGAGCTTGTTCGCATAGAGATGGCCCTCCAGGTGATGCACGCCGATGAAGGGCTTGTCCGCGCCCCATGCCGCCCCTTTGGCAAACGCGACGCCGACGACGAGGGCCCCCATGAGCCCGGGGGCGTACGTCACCGCAACCGCATCGAGGTCGCGCCATGCAAGCTGCGAAACCCCCAGGTTTTTCGCTGCGACGTCAAAGCACTCGTCGCACACCCCGCAAATGGCCTCCACATGCTTGCGGCTGGCGATTTCGGGCACGACTCCGCCAAAACGCGCATGGAAGTCTATCTGCGATGCGACGACATCGGCAGCGAGGGATCCCGTGCCATCCACAAGGGCAGCGGCCGTTTCATCGCATGACGACTCGATGGCAAAGACAAGGGGATGCGTCATGGAGGCGCTTGCATCTGCTGGCGAAGACAAATGAGCCGTCGCGCTGGACGTTGACGCCTGTGCGGAGCCGTCATCCGGAACGGATGCCCCGCGTGGGGCATCCGTGCGCGCCATTGGCGCAGAAGCGGATCCGCCGCTCAGTCGAGCAGGCGGGTTCGATGCCAGCAACGCCTCGGAGTCCCCCGATGCCCCCGCGGTCGCGGCTGCAGAGAAAGCCGCCGCATCCCGAGCCTCGTCAACCTGGAGCTCCATGCCTGCCACGTCATGCGCAGAAACAGGAAGGGGGCCCTCCATGATGAGGGCGTCTTCGCCGTCGGAATAATAGCGAGGACGCTTGCCAAGGGTGCGGAAGCCCAGCGCCTCGTACAAGGACCGGGCGTCGACGTTGCCCACGCGGACCTCGAGCGAGCAGGTCGACGCACCCAGATCGCGCGCGTCAGCGGCGACGCGGGCCAACAGCCCACGCGCGATGCCACGCCGACGATGCGCTGGGCCAACCCCCACCTTCAAAATCTGAACCTGCCCGTCGACGACCCAGCCACCGGCGTAGCCGACCAGGACGTCTCCGTCAAAGGCAGCCCACCATGTCCGGTCGCCTCGAGGCAACTCGTCGGCGACGAGGGCCTCGCTCCAGGCATCGCTTCCCATGACCTGTTCCTCAAGCCGAGCGACCGCGCTCGCATGCGCAGCGTCCAAGGGCTTGTACACCAGCCCGTCGACGGCGGGCCGTGCGTTCAGAATGGCGGTGTCGTGCAGACGCGCCCGCTGGTCGCGACGCAGTGCCACGTCCTGAACCCCGGCCTCCAGATTCTTCGGATCATTCTTCGACAGGCGGATGCGCTCGTTCTCCTCGGCGTCCGAGAGCCGAGTGTACACGGGCAAGGCGAACGCCGGGTCATGTCGCCGGGCATCGAACGGATCGGCCGCTCCCTCACGCCATGCCGCCTCGACGGCAAGCAGTAACCCCCGGCCCGTCGGCGTCCAGAGCGCCTCGTCGAGAAACGAGCCATACGGCTTGAACAGATGCCCGTATTTGCCCAGGGCGTCGCCGGTCAGCAAGAGCACGGCCTCGGAGCGAGCAGGTGCCTGCCGCTCCCTGCTTCCCGGTCGCGCAAGAGTCGTCGGCTCAGCAAGTTCCTCGACCTCCGCTTCGGCCTTCACAACACGGTCTGGCCCAAGCCGCCGAACATCCCCGTCCTCCAAAACGTAGCGAACCGGATACACTTCCTTGCGCATGGCATCGGCAATGACGGCAAGGTCCCCTCGAACGCCCGCAGCATGGGCGTTCCAAGCCACTGCGTCAAGCGAGGACACGCCGATGAGTCCAACCTCCAGCGCCGATGCCATGCCCTTTGCCGTGGCCATGGCTATGCGCACACCCGTGAACGACCCCGGCCCCCGTCCGCAGACAACGCAGGCGATGTCGCCTCGCGCGATGCCATGCGACGACAGCAGGGCATCGATGCGGGGAAGCAGCTGGGTGTTCGATGCGCGGTGAGCAGCGACTTCGGCAGACGCCACCATCTCGATGGAGCAGCACGACGCATCGGCGATCCCCACGCCAATGGCAATGACCTCGTTTGCCGTGTCAAAGGCGAGCACATAGCGCGGCCCTCCGACTTCAGGGCATCCCGTGGAGAGTCCTCTTTGACAGGAAACATCTGGGCAAGAATCTTTCTGGCCCCTTTCCTCGGCGGGCGCAGCTCCGGAATTCGCCATCGTGTGTTCCGACCCTTCAAAACGCGGATTTGCCTGAGGTGAGTTTTCAGAACGACGCTTCCCCGAATGCAAACCCTCAGGAGAGGGCTCGCTCGAACGCGTCTCGCCCGGACGGCAGTCCGGTGCCAAAGATTGCCTCTGATCCACCGCCCTACCTCGCAGTCTTCATCAGACGCGATTTCGAGTCCTTGGCCCACACGAACAGAAGCTGACGCGCCCGCTCGCCGTAAGCGTGCGCGCTCACGCGGCGGCTCCCTGCGGCATCGATGGCAATTCCCACCTCGAGGTATCCGTAGGGGAGGGAATCGGGAAATTTTTCGCCCCACTCCACAAACGACGCGCCGTCGCCGTCAATCGTCTCGAAATAGCCGACATCCTCAAGCTCGTCGGACGATTCGAGGCGATAGAGGTCGAAATGGTACAGCGGAAGGACGCCGTCGCGATATTCGAGGAGGATGTTGAAAGTTGGGCTGGTCACCTGGCCGCGCACATCAAGTCCCGCGGCGACTCCCTGGACGAACTGAGTCTTGCCAGCCCCCAGGTCTCCCGTGAGCACGACAACGTCGCCCGCATGCAGGTACGGCGCAAGCGTTGATGCCAGCTGCTTCATCGATTCGGGAGACGTGACCAAGCGAGCGTATGTCAGTCCGTTTGTCATACCAAGCATCATACGCCAAGCAAGGCGGACGGGAAGCATGAACCGGGCGGAAACGGGAATCCTTCATCGACGCCGGAAGCAGGCCGCAAAACACCTTTCCCGACACAGCGCTTTTGGGATATCATCGCACTACACGACAACCGACAGGAGACACCCCATGCACGCCCACCGCATCGAAGCAACGATTGACAACATCAAAGCCCGGGGCCTCACCCAGATGCTCATCTGCGATCCCCGTTCCATTCAATATCTGACAGGCGCGTTCGTTGAGCCGGGAGAACGGTTTCTCGGCCTTGTCCTCTCTTCCGAAAAAAGTCCGACGCTCGTTCTCAACGAATTGTTCACGGTGCCCGAAAGCAGCGTCTGCGAGGTCCGCTCGTTCAAAGACACCGACGACCCCCTTTCCCTCGTCGCCACCTTGTGCGACAGCGGCGCGCCCCTCGGATGCGACAAGAACCTGGCAGCCCGGTTCCTCATACCTCTGATGGAACGCCGCGCAGCACAAGGGTTCGTGCTGGCCTCCGAAGCCGTCGACGATGCTCGCGCCATCAAGGACGATGCCGAGCGAGAGCTCATGCGTGCCGCTTCACGCACCAACGATGCCGCAATGGCGCAGTTCCGATCGCTCGCGCATGAAGGCGTGACCGAAGCGGAGGTCGCCGGTTTTCTGGAAGGCATCTACCGGGAACTCGGAGCCCAGGGCCATTCGTTCGCGCCCATCGTCAGCTTTGGAGCAAACGCCGCCGATCCCCACCACGAGCCGGACGGCACGAGACTCGAGGCGGGCAACGTGGTGCTCTTTGACGTGGGGTGCCGCCAGGATGAGTATTGCTCGGACATGACCCGCACCTTCTTCTTTGGAGCGCCGACGGACAAGCAACGCGAGGTGTACGAGGCCGTACGGAAGGCCAACGAGGCGGCACGTGCGCTGGTGGCTCCTGGCGTACGCTTCTGCGACCTGGACAAAGCAGCCCGCGACGTCATCGAGAAAGCGGGCTTCGGCCCTTACTTCACCCATCGTCTGGGACACCAGATCGGACTTGACGTCCACGAACCGGGCGATGTGTCAGCCACTCACGACGCCCCCGTTGAAGTGGGAATGGCCTTCTCCATCGAGCCAGGCATCTACCTGCCAGGCGAATTCGGCGTGCGCATAGAGGACCTGGTTCTCGTCACCGAGGACGGCTGCGAGGTGCTCAACAGCTATCCGCGCACCTTGACCATAATCCCCTGAACGCCGTGCCCCTCTCGAAAGCATCTTCATCCAACCGCGGCCAGAACACCTCCCAGATCCTTTCGTGAAAAGCAGGAAGCGGGAAGGGTGGAACCCAGCAGGCACGCCCCTCCCTCGAAGGATCGATTCGTCGCTACAGGGACGCGATGTATGAGCCGGCAAGGCGCCCGGAGGTCAGAGCCCAGCACATGGTTCCACCATGGCCGCCTCCCGCAATGGGCGAGAGTCCATGGCCCATCTGGCCCCCGCAATAAAGACCGGGGATGACCTCGCCCATCACGTCCTTGACCTCGAACTTCTCCGTAATCGCCAAACTGGCCCATCCTTGATTGCACTCCGCGCGTATCGGCCCATGGATATAAAAGGGAGGTTTCAGCATCCCGAGGCCCAACGTCCCTGCCTCTTCCCTGCCGAATGTCGCACGCTGGAACACGCTATCACTGCCCGAAGAGCAGGCTTCGTTCCAGACGGTCAGCTGACCCGCAAGTCCTGTGGCATCGATGCCGGCCAAATCAGCCGCCTCCTCAATCGTCTGACCGACCTGGATGCCATCGTGCTCTATAAAATCTTCTACCGTTCCCCAACCCTTGCCCGCAATCGACGACACCACGCTTTGGGGAAAATCCCTGAAATTGGCCGCAACGGCTTCGTCGTACACCATCCAACACTGTTTGTCGGTCTGGCCTTCGCATAAGGGAATGAGCGCACTGTCTGTCTGTTCTTCGTTGCAAAAACGAAGCCCTTCCCTGTTCACAAGAATTGCACCCGCATTGATGATGCTGAACTTCATCCATTTCTGCTTCTGTGTGATGCCCGCATCGGGTCCCGGCTGCGTGGTCCTCATGAGATTTGACACAGGAGCGGTCAAGTCCGTCAGATCCGCTCCAATTTTCTGTGCCATGGTGATGCCGCTGCCGTCGTTGAACGAGTTTGCATAGGCTATGTTCGCAAAGGTTTCGTCGTAGTACTTCAACTTGATGTCGGGGTTTGCGTCGAAGCCCCCTGCAGCGAGCAGCACTCCCTTATTGGCTTTGATGAAAAGGGCTCTCGACCCCGATGACGCCCTGATGCCGACAACCGCGCCTGTTTCATCGACAACAAGCGAATCGGCACGGGTGCTGAGTATGAGGCCAACGCCCAGGTCGTCAAGCTTCTGTTTGACAACCTGGGTCCAGGCGCCGGAATTAGGCGTCAGGACATGCAACCGATCAACCGAATGACCAGGATAGGCGACAGGCGCATTGAACTCCACTCCATAATTCGCCAGCCAATCGATCGTCGCCCCTCCTTCATTTGCCTGCATCAAGAAGAGGTTCCAGTCATCGCCTGCACGATGGATCGTGGAGTCGCCGACAAATTTCTTCACGTCTTCCAGATACTGCTCCGGGCTATCGGAAATTCCGGCATCCCTCTGATACTGCGTATCCGCAGCAACGATGGTCCCCGCGCACAATGCCGCTGAACCGCCGATCATAGCGGCCGCCTCAACACAGATGACGCTTGCCCCCGCTTCTGCAGCAGACAGGGCAGCAGGAGCGCCACAGCCGCCACAGCCGACGATGACGACATCCGCCTCCTTGTCCCACGACGCTGGCAGTCCTTCCTCAGCCTGATTGGAAGATTTCGGAGCACATCCCGTCAAACCGACAAGCGCCATGCCCGCAAGGCCCATACCCGCACCCGAGACGAACGAACGCCGCGTCCAACTTTGAGACCCTTGTCCTTGACAGCCTTTCGAACCCATAGCATATCCTTCCCCTTGTATTGCGTGCCTGTGTCTGTCGACAGCGGCGCCTCGCCGCACCGACAGCCGCAATCGTACGGGAAATACCTCGTCAAGCCTGTAACCCAAAAATGATGACTTCCCTTTGGCCCAAAGGCATGTTGTACTGTGAACGGGATGAAATCGAGAACGAACCGGCGATGCAATAAAGGGGGTAATGATCGACATGGACAGACAGAATATCTATCTCTGTTTGAGCGCTCTCGCGATCTGCCTTTTCTGGAGCTCTTACTTTTTGATGTGGCAGGGAACGCTGGCTGGCAACGAACCCTTTCACTACGCATCGCGCGTGATGGAGATTCTCGTATGCTTCCTCATCGCCTTTTCGCTTGCTCGACATGCATCGAATCCCGGCCTGCTCGCCCGGGCGGCATTGCTCTGCGAGATTGCCGCACTGATCACCTTTCCTTTTTCGCCCGTGATGTCAGGCCTGCTCGCCGGATCAGCTGCAGGATTGTTCGCGCCATCTGCGCTGCTTCTACTCGCACATTTCCCAACGAGAAACGCACAGCTCGCTTTCATTTTTGCCATACTTTCAGCCCATGTGCTTTCGGTCGCCTGCTCACTGTTGCCGGCCCCCGCGTTTGTGGTCGTACGTGACGTCTCCCTGTGCGGCGGTCTTATCGTCCTCGTGATCGCACTGAGTCTCACAAAGGACAGCATGCCATCCTCACCGGCAACGCACGGCAAGCTCACTAGCATCAGGGAACTGCGAATTCTCCTTCTCGGGATGATGCTGTTCGCCCTTCTCTGTGGCTTCGCTTCCCAGATATTCCTTGAGAAGGGAGTGGAGCTTGGCCTGGCCAATCCTTTCGTCGAGCTCTCAAGCATCCTGCTTCTTTTCCTCCTCCTGGCCGCATGTCTCCTCCTCAGATCAGTCACGCTCGATATGGCGCTTCTCGTCGTCCTGTCCTTCTTTGCCATCGTCCTCCTTGTCAGTTCTTTCCTGTACGGAGGCCAGACTACGAATATGGGAGTGTTTATACGAGGCGGATTTGATGTCTACCAGGTGATGGTCTGGGTTGCCTTCATTGAACGGACACATCGCGATCCCGTTCGAGAGGGTACCTTTTTCGCCCTCTCCATCGGGATGCTTCGCACCTGCGTGATCAGTGGTCGGCTCGCCGCAACAGGAGCCTCCCTGGCTTTCGCCGTCGGCACACTTGACTCCATCATGCTCGCATTACTTTCCCTCTGGCTCATCGCCACCATAGCCCTCCTGTTCCACTCATTTGCCCTCCATCGAAAAACCCTGCTCCTTCCACCCCTGGAACAGGAAGTGGCCCAGGGAAACGAGACACACTTCGAGCAGCGCTCTTCATTGCTGGCTCAGCACTATCGCCTCTCGGTGCGTGAGACGGAGGTTTTCGAACACTTCGTGCACGGAAGGAGCGCCTCGCATATAGCAAAGTCCCTGTTCATATCAGACAACACGGTGAAAACGCACCTGCGAAGGATTTATCAGAAGGCCGACGTCCATTCCCGGCAGGAACTTCTTGACAAAATTGACAGAATTGACGATATCAGGGAAGAGGGAATGCGCACATGAACGGCAAAGGCTGCCGGTCTCCGATCGTCAACGCATATCGGCGTCAACGTCATCTGGCGGCAAGGAATCGCACCCCTCTTGAGCCGGCCGCCAACGAACGCCATCCTGTTCACTGACTCATTTCAGCGCGCGCTCCGCAGCCTGCACGACATGGGCCATCGTCATGGACGTGGTCACGGTCCCCAATCCTCGGGGAACCGGCGTGATGGCATCGACCAGAGGAGCCACCGCATCGAAATCGACGTCGCCGCACAGCTGCCCGTGTGTGTCAAAGTTGATGCCCACGTCAAGCACGGTTTGCCCCGCACGGAAGCAATCTGCACCGAACGCCTTGGCGCGGCCCGTCGCGCAGATGACGATATCGGCCGAACGGCAGATGGCTGCCAGGTTTTCCGTGCGCGAATGGCAGATGGTCACGCTGGCGTTTCGATGCAGCAGCATCATGGAAACGGGTTTGCCGATCACCAGGCTGCGGCCCACGACCACCACATGCTTGCCCACAAGCGGAACGCGGTAGTGTTCGAGCAGCTCAACGCAGGCGGCAGCTGTGCTGGGCGGAAACCCGGCCGAACCGTCCGCGAACACGGCGGCAAGCGATGCGAGCGTGATGCCGTCGACATCCTTTGCCGGATCGAGGACCTCGCACACCTCGGCCTCGTCAAGGAAGGATGGCAACGGACGGAACATGAGGCATCCGTGAATCGCCGCATCATGGTTGACCTCATGAAGCACCGACACGAGGGCGGCCTGGGGAACGAATTCCTCGAGGGCAAACGAACGGATGCCGATGCCAAGGGCATCGGCCCTTCTGACGGCCGTTCGTTCGTATGCCAGGTCATCCGCCCTTTCGCCAACGCGAACCAGCGCGAGCGTCGGCTTGATCCCGGCTTCGCCGAGCGCCTCGATACGCGGACGCAAGTCCGACGCAATGCGTTCGACGACGGGCTTTCCATACAGAAGGTCAGCCATGGTTTTCCTGAGAAATGGCAGATTTCACATAGTCGAGCAGAGCATCGCACCGTTCGCGTACGCTGCGCACGAGAGCTGCCGCCTCCTCGCGGTAGCGACCAGCCAACGCGACATCGTCCATCGCCGCCACGTTGCCATATACGTTGAGGCTGGCACCCTCCACCGCAGCCCGCGCGAATGCAGCCGCAACTCCCGCATCCGAAAGCGCAAGCCGACTTCCCTGATGCGCAAGGAAATCGATCGGTTCGATCACATCCGACAGGCCCCTCATGATGTCGAGGGGCACGTCGCAAGCACCGACCAGCGCCGTCTGCAATGCTGCGTTTCGGGCACAGAGCTGCTCAGGTGTGTCCCTCGGCATGCGGTAGGCCGCCGCCATCGGGTCGAACGCCCGAGCATCCTCTTCGACCAGCTGGACGAAACGGCTGCGCGCATCGTCCAGCTTCTCCAGAGAAACATACACCTCGGCCTCAACGGCTGCATAGGTCTTCTTCCCCACGGTCAGATTGCCCACCATGGAAGCCAAGGCTGCGGCAAGAGCCCCCACATAGGCACACGCGCCACCCCCGCCCGGCGTCGGCGCCTTGCTCGCAAGCTCATCGATGAACGTCGTGTCCAGCACACGTCCTCCCATCCGTTCCACGCGCAGCCCACAAGCCGCGACGGTCACTGCCGCTCCACCGCTTGGCACGTCCAAGGCGCTGAATTAAAAGAGTCCCGATATCTTGCCCGTCTCGTCGACGTCGATGCGTTCCGCCGCAGGAACCTTGGGCAGTCCCGGCATGGTCATGATGCTTCCGGTCAGGACGACGACGAAGCCAGCGCCTGCCGAGACCTTCGCATCGCGGACGGTGATGCGGAATCCGCGCGGCGCACCCAGCTTTTTCTGATCGTCAGAAAAGCTGTATTGCGTCTTGGCCATGCACACCGGCATGGCGCCAAAGCCGAGTCTCTCGAACTTTTCAAGCTCAGCGGCCGCTTTCGGTTCGAAGTCCACGCCATCGGCGCGATACACCCTCGATGCGATGGCCTCCACCTTTTCAACCAAGGAGAGGTCGTCTCCATAGGCCAGCTGGAAGTCATTGGGCTCGTCGCACAGGCGGACAACCTCGTCTGCGAGCGTCAAGCCGCCTTCTCCGCCTTTGGCCCACACCTCGGACAACGCAACGTTCACGCCAAGCTGCCGGCAACGATCCTCGACAAGCGCCAGCTCGTCCTCTGTGTCGGTGGGAAACCGGTTGAGGGCGACGACGCAGGGAAGGCGGTACACCTGGGTGATGTTTTCCACATGCTGCAGCAGGTTTGGCAGGCCGGCCTCAAGCGCCTCAAGATTTTCCTTGTCGAGATCAGCCTTGGCCACGCCGCCATGGTTCTTCAGCGCGCGCACCGTTGCCACCACGACCACGGCATCGGGCTTGAGGCCCGCAAGGCGGCATTTGATGTCGAGAAACTTCTCAGCTCCCAAGTCGGCGCCGAAGCCGGCCTCGGTCACGCAGTAGTCACCCAAGGCCAGGGCCATGCGCGTCGCCATGATCGAGTTGCAGCCATGGGCGATGTTGGCAAAGGGGCCGCCGTGCACGAACGCCGGCGTGCCTTCGAGCGTCTGCACGAGATTGGGCTTGAGCGCGTCCTTCAGCAGGGCCGCCATGGCTCCCTGCGCCTTGAGGTCGCCGGCCGTGACGGGCACGTCGTCACGGGTGTAGGCCACGACAATGCGGGCGAGGCGCTCCTTGAGATCGGTGATCGAGGTCGCAAGGCAGAAGATGGCCATGATCTCGCTGGCCACCGTGATGTCAAATCCGTCCTCGCGGGGAAACCCGTGGGCCTTCCCCCCCAAGCCATCGACGACGTTGCGCAGTTGGCGGTCGTTCATGTCGACGACGCGTTTCCAGGTGATCTTGCGCACGTCGATGCCCAGTTGGTTGCCCTGTTGGATATGATTGTCGAGCATGGCCGCCAACAGATTGTTCGCAGCTCCGATTGCGTGGAAGTCGCCCGTGAAGTGAAGGTTGATGTCCTCCATAGGGATGACCTGGGCATATCCACCGCCAGCTGCGCCCCCTTTGATGCCGAACACCGGTCCAAGCGACGGCTCGCGCAGTGCAACCACCACGTTTTTTCCGCGGCGTGCCAGAGCGTCGGACAGGCCGACCGTCGTCGTCGTCTTTCCCTCGCCAGCGGGCGTGGGGTTGATGGCCGTCACGAGAATGAGCTTGCCCCGCTCGTGCTGCTCGTCTGACAGAAGGTTGTAGTCGACCTTCGCCTTTTTCGTGCCATACAGCTCGAGGTACGATTCCGGCACGCCAGCCTTCTTCGCGATGGCGCTGATATGCTCGGGTTTCGTCGCTTGGGCAATTTCAATGTCGCTCAACACGTCGGGCCCTCCCTTTCCTCGTCGTTGACTAGGTTGTCTCGTCATGGACGCTTCCCCCGCCCGAAGGCGTGCGCGCCCTTCGGCAATTCTACTTGCTCTGATCCTCGTGCAGCAGGCGCAATCCCTCAAGGGTCAGTTCGGGGTTGATTTCGGTGACCGTCTCAGAAAGCTTCACGACGCGGGGAGCAAGGCCGCCTGTCGCCACCACCGGAGCCTCGTAGCCCAGCTGCGCGAAGATGCGCCTGACAAGCCCATCGACGCGGTCCACCTCGCCATAGACGATGCCCGCCTGGATGGCTTGGTCGGTGTTCCCGCCGATGGCCGTATGGGGGTCAACCAGCTCGATGGCCGAAAGGCGCGTCGCAGATGAAAACAGAGCTGCTGCCGAGGTGTCAATTCCTGGGGCTATGACGCCGCCGACGAATCGCCCACTCCTGTCTATGACCTCTATGTTTGTGGCCGTTCCGAAGTCAACCACGATAACCGGCGCCCCGTAGAGCACCCGCGCCGCAACGGCATCGGCCACCCGGTCGGCACCGATCTCATGCGGATTCGCATAGTCAGCCTCGAACAGCCCCCTTGCCGTCTCCGGCGAACACACGAGAGCATCCACGCCGATGATTCGATGCAGCGCCGCGCACCATGCCTGAGTCAGCTGAGGAACAACCGATGCCAGCGCAGCCCCCGACACGGCTTCGCATGCGGTCTCCTCGGACGCGAACAATGAAGCCAACTTCACCCGCAGCTCATCGGAGGTATGTCGCTTGTCCGTTGCAACGCGCCACATATGGCACAACGCATCGCCGTCATAGACGCCAATCACGGTCTGCGTGTTTCCCACATCGATAGCAAGTAACATGTTTTTGACAATCTCCTTTGTACGCAGGGCAGATGCTTATAGTTGCGCTGAGGTCATTATACCTAATTCAACACCATGCACTTGCCAGTCGCCGCTTGCGGAAAGACTTCTGACTGAAAGGCTCTGTATGAATGAAACGCCGAATCGCATCCTCGTCGTCGACGACGAGCCTTCTATCACGGAATTTGTCAGCTACGCGCTGAAGAAAGAGGGTTTCTGCACCGACGTTGTCGACAACGGAGAAGATGCGCTGGCCATCGCCACAAAGAATTCCTACGACCTCTTTGTGCTCGACATCATGCTGCCCGGCATGGACGGTTATGAGCTGTGCCGTCGCCTCCGATCGAAGACCACCGCGCCGGTGCTGTTCCTCTCCGCACGCGACACCGAGCTCGACAAGGTGGTCGGGCTTGAAATTGGCGGGGACGACTATCTCGCCAAGCCCTTTGGCGTGAGAGAGCTCATTGCACGCGTCCGCGCCCTCCTCCGCCGCGGATCGGGAGGAGACTTTCCCGGCGCAAGCCGGGCCATCACCGCAGGCGGGATTACGATTGACGAGGACGCCCACACGGCCGCGGGCGACCACGGCAAGATCGATCTCACTCCTCGAGAGTTCGAGCTGCTTGCCAGCCTGATGAAAAACGCGGGCAAGGTGGTGTCCCGAGAGGATCTGCTGCGCGACGCATGGGGTTGGGAATACTTGACGGAAACCAAGACAGTTGACACCCACATCAAGCGACTCCGTGATAAGATCGAGGGTGCCGGCTATGATCCCGGCTTGGTGGAGACGGTTCGCGGATACGGGTACAGGTTCAAACAATAAAAAGGCTACAAACATATTTTTCGCTGCTGGCCACGCTGCTTTCGCTTCTCGCCAGTTCAACGGTCATTATCATCTGCATCTTCGCCTTCGACGTATCGCCGAAGGCGTTTCTGCTTCTCATTCCCATTGGCACAGGAGTGTTCGCCCTCAGCCTTCTCATTGGCTATTTCCTCTCGGAGCCGCTTCGCCTGCTGGTCCGAAAAGCGGCCGCGTTCCAAGCCGGCGCAGACGTCGCGTTCGAGCCCGACGATCGTCTACACGAAGCCGATGAACTGTCTCGGAGTTTTCATGCCCTCGCCCAAACGGCCAAGGCGCGGCAGCGTGACCTCGCCCTCAAAGAAAGGCGTCAAACGCAGTTCGTGGGCGATGTGGCACATGAGTTGCGCACGCCGCTGACCGCGATCCATGGCAATGCCGAACTCCTGCTGGATCCCGACCTGCCCCCCGAGATGCATGAGAAATTCTGCTCCATCATCATCAGCGAGAGCGAGCGCCTGAGCCGCCTGACGAATGACCTGCTCACGCTTCAGCGAATCGAAGACGACACGACCCCCGTCGAGCTGGTCCGCGTTGACCTGAACGGCCTCGCACATGATGTGCTTGATGCCCTCGGTCCCATCCTGCGGGAGCGCAAGGCGAACGTCACCCTCGCAGGCGAAGCTCCCGACGTGCTGGGAAGTCCTGGCCGACTCAAACAGGTGGTGTTCAACCTGGTGGAAAATGCTTCCCGGTTCATCGAGCCCGGAGGGCACGTCACCGTTGAGCTGTTTGGCCTCAAGGGACGCTCCATCCTTGCCGTGAAGGACGATGGGTGCGGGTTCGGCGACGACGATCCGAAACTTCTCTTCGATCGCTTCTACCGCACCGACCTGTCGCGCAGCCGAGGCACCGGCGGCACCGGCTTGGGCTTGGCCATAGTCAAGTCGGTCGTCGAGGCCCACGACGGCACGGTCGATGCATTCAACCTGCCCGAAGGCGGCGCCTGCTTCATCGTGGCGCTCCCTTCGATTCCAACGAAGGACGCGGCCTAAAAAAGCAGGCGCCAGCGCGCGACGACAGAAAGTCCCGCGATGCTACAGAAGCGATTCCAGCAGAGGAATGACCTTCTCGACATCGCCGACGAGCCCGATGTCGCAATTCTTGAAGAACGGGGCATTCTTGTCTTTGTTGACCACGGCTATAACCTTGGAATCTCTCACTCCAACAGTATGCTGCACCTGACCCGACACCCCAAGAGCAAGATAGACGTCGGGCTTGACCGACGCGCCCGACACCCCAAGATAGCGATTGCGAGGCAGACGGTTCTCGCCTTCCGCAATCGGCCTCGTGCAGGCGATCTCTGCCCCAAACTTCTCCGCGAGCGCCTTTGCAGCGACAAGGTTGCCATCGCTGCCTATGCCGCGGCCCACGCAGACAACCCGCTTGGCTGATCCGAGGTCGACCGCCTCCTCGTTCTTCTCCTCCAGGCCAACCCGCTTGATAGGGCCGGATTCAATGACGGCCGACTGACGTTCGACCGTGCCGGGAGCGGAAGCAGTGCCCGCGTCAAACGATCCTGCAGGCACAAGCGCTATGACGGAACCGGTCGCGCGCTCCACCTGCCACGCAGCTCCGCCATGAACAAGATGTCCAAGCTCAATGCCGCCGTCTGCCTCCTCGATGCTCGATGCATCACTGACAACGGGAATGCCCAGCTGCACGCCAAGACGCCCGGCGATGCACTGCGTACGTTTCGACGTGCGCATCATGACCAGACGAGGCCGTTCTGCCTTGATGGCTTCGGCAAAGGGGGCGACGCAGTCTTCCAACATGGCGCCCTCCGGCACCGAGCCAAAGAAGAGCACCCGGGCACCAAAATCGGCCACGTGGCGCGCGGCCTCATCAGAGCCAACGAACAGGGCTATCGGCTGTGCGCCAAGCTCGCGTGTCTTGGCGCACAGCTCCTCATACCCACCGGCATCTTCAGAGAAAACTACAATAGGGTCCTTATCCATGGTGATGCTCCTTTCTACAGCTGCGCCTGCATGTTTGCGAGAAATGCCTTGACGGATTCCTCATCATCGCCCTCTATGACCACGCACGCACGATCCCTTTGCTCAGGCGCAAGCGTGCTGATTGTCTCCAGATTTTCGGAAAGGTCATCCAGGCCAATTTCAGACGGCGTGACAAGCCGTGACGGCTTTTTTCCTGCCGACAGTATGTCTTTCATGGAAGGAATGCGTGGCGTGTTCATATCGGCCACGACGGAAAGAACGGCCGGAAGAGGCACCTCGAGCTTTTCGACCTGGTTGCCCACGACACGCTCGACAAGCGCACGAGAGCCGTCAAGCTCAATGGCGCTGACGGCATTGACAACCGGCAACCCAAGAAGCTCACCAAGCTGAATTCCCACCTGCTGCGCATACCGGTCGGCAGACCCTTCTCCGGTAAGCACCAGATCAAAGTCGCCGATGCTGGCAAGGGCAGCCTTCAAGGCACGGGAGGTCAACGTCGATCCCGCATGCGCGAGAGCGTCATCCTTGAGTGCGACGTTCTCATCGGCACCGCGCGCGAGAACGGCTTTCTTGAGCTTCGAGTCCTCCACCGCGTCGCCGCCGACTGTGAGGCCGACAAGCCTCGCTTCGCACGATGCCGCAAGCTGCGCCCCAGCTTCCAGGGCGTTCAGATCATAATCGCCGACCTTGAGCGCGGCCCGATCGAAAGACAAGGTCCGATCAGCCCCGACGACAGCGTCCTGTTCGTCGGGAACTATCTTGTAGCATACGATGATATTCATACATCACTCCTTTTGCTCCGCATAGGCAAATCTCACCCAAAACAAAGCAAAAAGCGTGCCAACCGCCGCCGAGGAAAGAGCCCGACGTGCCACCATGCACTTCCCCAGCCCAAAGGCGCACTGTCAGCGAGGGGGTACCTCCTCGACGACCACCCTGACACGAAGGCCAAACCGATCGAGGCGGCGGCGCAGCGTGCTGGATGACATGCCCAAATCCGAAGCGGCTAAAGACAGATTCCCCTCGTGACGTTCGATTGCTTCGACAATCGCGCGCCTGCCCCCGTCCAGAGCGCGGCTGCTCTCGGCTTTTCCTGACGAAATGCGACTTGACCCCTCCGAGAGCGGTCCGTCGTAGATTCGGTCGGCAGACGGGGAATCCGCCCGTTCCAACGCACCCAGGTTGACAGCATTGGCGATATGAGGAGGAAGCGTGTCGGGAAGAACCCGTGCGCCCTCGCCTTGCATGATGAGACTCCGCTCGACCATGTTGCGCAGCTCCCTCACGTTGCCCGGCCAGCTGTATTGCCTGAACGCTTCGAGAGTGCTTGGAGGAAACGGGGTGCAGGGCAAGTTAAGCATCGATGAGAGGCTCTTGTTGAAAAAGTCAACCAAGAGCGGCACGTCGTCCGCACGGCGGCGGAGCTGCGGCAGCCGCATCTCCACAAGGCTGAGGCGATAATAGAGATCGCTGCGGAACTTCTTCTCTGCAATCAGCTGTTCTATATCCTGATTCGTCGCAGCCACAACCCGCACGTCAAGAGTCCTCGGAACGTTCGATCCCAGCTTGGTCACGCTCTGCTCCTGCAGAACACGCAAGAGACTGACCTGCATGTCAATTGGCATTTCTCCTATTTCATCAAGGAACAGCGTCCCCCCGTCCGCAAATTCGAACTTCCCGACCGCCCCCGCCTCGCGAGCTCCCGTGAACGCACCGCCCTCGTAGCCAAACAGCTCGGTTGCCAACAGGTCGCGGGGAACCGCCCCGCAGTTTATAGCGACAAATTCGCCCTTCCGTCCGCTCCTCCGGTGCAGGGCGCGGGCCACAACCTCTTTGCCCGTACCCGTCTCACCCAGCAGAAGAACGTTCGCCTTGATCGGAGCGACGCGTTGCACCATGTCGTCGATCGTCTTCCACGCCGCCGTTTCACCAATGTAATCGATTGGCTCGTCGGCGGCTGTCGAGTACTCCACAAACCGCTTTGTGCCAATGCCGAGCTTCTGTTCAGACGCTTTCGATTCACCCTCGAACACCAACATGACGAACGGGTCCTGACCCTCAAGGTCGACCGTTCTGCGACGGACGAGGTTGAGTATGCGCTCCGCGCGAGACCGCCCCGTGCGAAAGGCAGTCGGCACCGGAACCTCCAGCCTCTCCGGCAAAGAGAGGATATCCTTCGAAGATTCCTTCTTTCCAAGATAGGCGTCGAGCGCCTGCGATCCATAGGAAAAATCTTCCCAATCGGGACAATACTGCCTCATGGCCGGGCTTGCCGAGAGGACATGGCCTTCAAGGTCTACCAACACGACCGGGTCTTCATAGAGCATCAGCAGCGGGCGAAAGAACTCCACGGTGGACAGCAGAGCCGAGTCCCGCGCACCGGCCCGATGGAGCTCCGAGGCAAGATCGACCGCTTTTGTGCACAGTTCCAGCGCGCTCTCCGGCAACGTCGCAAAGGGATTATTGACATTGAGCGCACCGAAGTACCTTCCGTCGGCATCGAGATAGGGGGCGCTGACGCCCGAATACGTCTGCGATATGGCCCGATATTGCTCGAATCCCTCGCAGCGAATCGGCTTCTTCTCATAGGCGACCACGGTGGCGTTGCCGGTGCCCACATCTTCCTCCCGCACAAACGTCCCATAGGTCCGGGGATACGCCATGAGGGGGGACATGAGCTCGAACACGAAGTTCTCGCCATCCATAAGCGACACATTGCAGCCCAGGAGCGCCATGAGGAATTTCATGACCGGGGTGTTCGACCGAAGCGAATCGGCATAGCGGCTGCGCTTCTCTTCGAGGAGTGCAGCGTTCTGCTCGGCAAAATGAGTGGACCACGGATTGACCCCTGCACTCCTGCAGCGTATCCAGGAGCGTCCGATTTCCGGTCTCACATAATTGTCTATGATCACCCCCGAATTGACGAATGTCTTCCAAGCCTCGATAGCTTTTTCCTTGTTGTACACCACGCATGCTCCCCTCTCAGGTGCCCTCACCACCGGCGTTGGGACTGCCTTCCGATGCCGAGCGTTTCGCGATACTTTGCCACGGTTCTCCGCTTGATCTCGATGCCCTCCTCGTTCAGGACAGCCGTGAGCGCGGCATCACTGAACGGTTTGCCCCTGTCCTCCCCTGCGACGATCTCCTTGATGCGGTTCTTGATGGCTGCCGAAGACACTGCCGACCTGCGCTCAGCCTTCACGCACGCCACAGAACTGGTGAAGAAGTGCTTGAGAGGATAGGTTCCCCAAGGTGTCAGGACATATTTGTCCTGAACGGTCCTGCTCACAGTGGAAACATGGATACCCAGAGCATCAGCGCTCTGCTGCATGGTCAGCGGCTTGATGCGCGATTCTCCAAAACAGAAGAATTCATACTGCGCTTCCACGAGAAACAGACCAAATCGATAAAGGGTTTGCCTACGCTGGCTGATGTTTCGCAAAACCGTTCGAGCCTCATCATGTTTCGACACGAGCCACTCCATCGTCTCATCAGGAATCGCACGATCATCCAGCATGTCAACATACTGCTTGTTGAGCACGGTAGTCTCCGCCACCTCGCCAGTGACCTCAACGGAAAACCGGCCCGCCAGCCTTTTGACCACAAGGTCAGGAATGAGGTAGCACGTGTCATGGCGCTGCGAGAAAGCCGCCCCCGGACGAGGATTCAAGCTGCGAATGACCTCTTTGATTTGGCACAGCTCGTCGTGGCTCAGGCCATATTCCCTCTCCAGGCTCGTAACGCGGTTTTTCGCAAGGTCATCGAACCCGTCGCGAATGATTGAGATGATCGTGTCCCGGTTGGGTTCGTTGTCTCCAATCTGAAGAGTCAGGCATTCACGCAACGTGCGCGCTCCCACCCCTCTCGGAGAGAGCGACTGCACAACCCCAAGCAGCTGCTCTCCCTCATCTCCCGACACCTCGAACGAGGAGCACAATGCCGGAAGGCTTCCGGCAAAATACCCATCATCATCAATGCTTTCAACCAACGCCGACAAGAACGGACCCCGTTGCCCGTCGCAGGAAAGCCGGGAAAGCTGCAGGCGGAGGTGGCTTTGGATCGTTTCCGTCTCAACACGCTCGTCTCGCAACCTGTCCATATCAAAGGCGGAGCGATTCTCGGAAGACGTCATGCGCGCACGAGGAATCTCGGCAGGAAGGCCATCGTCAGGAACGGTGTCCTCCGGGTGGGAAAGATCCTCTTCGGGGATCTCTTCAAAGGTGAGATAAGACTCGCTGTAGTCAAAATCAAGGAGAGGATTCTGCTCGACCATAGCGTTGACATATGCCTCAAGGGATGCGATCGGAAGCGACAGAACCTCAAGACCCTGAATGGCCGAAGGCGCAAATCTCTGCCGCGTCCGAACCGAGACGTCTTGCCGTGAATCTAAGGTGACCGACTGACTTCTGCCGCACATGAGCTGTCCCCCTTGGACACCGCGGGTACCGTCTGTCGCACGAATATACCACGCTCACCCGAAAATATCTCCCATTTATCGAAAACTATCCCTATATTTATATAAATTTTATGATTTATTGACAAATAATGTAAATAATTTACTTCTTAGCACGATTTTTGCTATTAAAAATATCATGGATAAGACACCCTCAGACATCGAGCGCTTTCAGCTTCGCCCCCTTCGCCCCGATGACGGCAAGAGGGTCGTGTTCCTTGGCGAGGCAGCCGACATGGGCACGCTCGACATTGCTGCCGAAACGACCGTTGCCACCGATGCCGAGGACAATGTCATCGGCTTCCTGCGCATCAGCACCTATGGAGGCATCAGCTATGTCAACCCCATCGTCGTCGATCCATCCTGGCACGGCAAAGGCGTCGGGACGGCACTCATGCGACAGGCGGTATGCCGCTATGGCGAGGTACGTTTTGTCGCACGTGGCTCGTCACGTGCGTTTTACGAAAAGCTTGGATGTGAGGCCATCCCCTGGAGTATGATCGCTCCGGAAATAGTGTCCGACTGTGACGACTGCGACAGGGCCGAAACCTGCGTTCCCTGTCCCATGCGTCTCGGCAAACCCCAAAAACCGGTCTTCCCACCAGTGTGAGCACGCCGCTGGGAAGACCGGCATGATCCTATCGAGGATTTTTCGCAGTGGGAGCCGGATCGGCCGGACCGGCATACGTCTGCACGATGCTGGCGTACCGGCGGGCTTCGTCTCCTTCGACCTCAAGATCGGTGTCCATCCAGTTGCGCCGCCTGATTGCAACAAGGGCCCAGTCACGTGCCGTTCCCCTGATGCGGTCCTCGGCGGTCGGGTCGCCTTTGGCCCAAAGAGCTCCCGACGGCAACGTCAGCTCGAGGAACAGAGGTTTTTCCGGGTCGAAATCGATTCCGTTGACCTGATACATGTTGGGGCGCCCCTGCCACGAAAGGAAGAGGGTAGAAGTTATGCGATCTCGTACAACCGGGTCCTTGCCGAGGGCATCGTAGATATCGACGCTGTGCGCCCAGAGCTCCATGAGACGCGCCGAAGCAAGGGAGCGAACCGACATGGGAGGCAAGCCCGCCGCCCAGGGTACGCGGCCCTTGGGTCCCTGCTCCATGAAACACGCCGCCATGAGCGTCCTTTGCTCTCGCCACCACCGCAGTATCTCCGCACCTGTTTTCTCGCGATATGCGAGAACATGGTAGTGGTCATCCTGATCGGAAGCAGCATCGGCGACGGCATTGACGCTTTCTCCTCGTCCGTTCAGAAGCTCCACGGCGCAGTAGTCGAAAAACGCGACATGGGTTATGACGTCCTTGAGCGTCCATGTGGTGCAGTACGATGCCGGGCGCATCCACTCTTCCTCGGTGAAACCGGCAACGAGAACATCGACGAGCGCCTGTTCGGCAAGGAGATCATCGACCGGATCGAAAATTTCAGCCATGGCTGTTTCCTTTCAAGAGAAGGTAGGGATCGAGGGGAGACATGCTCGGCGCACTCCAGCGGAAGGCTCGGTGGAGTGCGCCGATAGGCCGCATCGGAAGACAGCGGCCCCGTGATCAGCGATACAGCTTCTGAAGCGCACGACCGGCAATATGCACCATGATCTCGTCGGTTCCCGCTCCAATGCGGTACACCCGCTGATCCCGCCACAGACGCGAGACGCGGCAGTCCTTCGTGTAGCCGATGCCCCCCATGACTTGCAGCGCCGAATCGCATACCTCAAAAGCCGATTGGCCGCAGAAGCGTTTTGCGACAGCCGTGTCAATCTGAACCGGCATCTTGTTGTCAATCTTCCACGCGGTCCGGTACACCATGCCACGCATTGCCTCGATCTTGGCATACATGTCCGTGATATGCTCCTGGACCAACTGGAAGCTGCCAATGGTCTTGCCGAACTGAACACGCTGGGTGGCATAGCGCACCGCGTCCTCAAAGGCACACTCGGCCGCTCCGAGCGATTGCGCGCAGGCGATGAGGCGTTCCACTTCAAAATTCACCATCGACTGCATGAATCCCTCGCCTTCGACACCCACGAGGTCCTTCTCCTCCACCTCCACGTCACACATGGTGAGTTCACAGGTGTTCCCCATGTTCCAGCCGATCTTCTCGAGCGGCTCGATGGTGATGCCCTCGCTTTCCATCGGCACCCACCACATGGAGGTCTTTGCCTTGTTCGCGGGATCGTTCGGATCATCGTCGGCGTTGCGGGCAACGCACAGCATATATTTTGAGTTGATTGCATTGGTCATGAAAGACTTGCTGCCATTGAGGTAGACCTTGCCGTCGCGGCGCTGATAGGTCGACGCAAGCGATGAGCTGTCAGACCCAGCGCCGGGCTCGGTGAAGCCGAGGACGAATCCGGGGTTTCCCTTCGCCACTTCCTCGAAGCACTGCTGCTGCTGCTCGGCGCTGCCGAATTCTATCATGTCGACGAGGCTGCACACCGATCCATACACATAGATGGGTGCTCCGTTTTTGCATATTCTCTCCGAAACCAGCATGAGCGTCACCGTGTCGACCGGGGTGCCGCCGAATTCTTCAGGAATGCCCAGCAGTCCGAACCCATTCTCGTTCAATGCGTCCGTGAACTGCTTTGGCCAGGTATGATTGGCATCGCACTCCTTCAGGTAGCTCTCCGAGCAATGCCGCTCCATCAGCTCGTCAAGGCTTTCCAAAAGCAGCTGCTGTTCATCGGTGATGCTGAAATCCATGGTGTCCCTTTCCTCTCACTCCGTAAGAAACCGCGTCCGTTCGCGTTGAGCCCGTGCGCTTCCGCACCTGGCACGCCACGTAACGGGCATGCACGCAAAGCGGCGCGATCCCCGTGTCTGGCGCCGTGCAGAGGGGACGGACGCGAAGCGAATGCCCGTCGCTCCCCTCATATGCTTAAAGCAATATTCATGCCAAGAGTGGCAGCAGGGGCCGCGAAGTCCCGCCCGCCTCCCGCGGTCGCAGGTTTGCCTCGTTCCTGTGCTGATTGAAAAAGGAGACGACATCGTCCTTGCGCACCTTGCCTGCGTCATTGCGTCCAAGAGCATCCGCGAAAACGATGTACCGAGGCTTTTTGTAACTCGCTATCAGACTTCTGCAATGAGCGCGAAGCTCGTCCGCCGTGCACGTCGCTCCCGGTTTGAGCTCGACGACAGCCGCCACAGCCTCGCCCATGACTGGATCCTTGGTACCAAACACAACGCAGTCGGCAACGGCGGGATGGAGGCGAATGGTGCGCTCGACCTCTCCGACGAACACGTTCTCTCCCCCCGACTTGATCATGTCTTTCTTGCGCGACTGCAGCGTGTAGTATCCCTCTTTGTCACAGCTCATCATATCGCCCGTCCGCAACCATCCATCCGCCGTGAACGCCGACCGGTTGAGCTCGTCTTGCCCGTAATACCCTTCCATGGCTGCTTCGCAGCAGACAAGCGCTTCCCCAATCTCCCCCTGGCAAACCTCCCTGTCGCCGTCGTCAACAAGCTTGATGCGCATATGCTTCATGGGCTTTCCGATGCTCGCAAGCAAGGGCGAGTCCTCGGCGAGCATCGCACGCGTGATGACAAGACTTGTCCCGAGCCCGCTTTCCGACTGCCCCCAACCGTAATTGAGGATGGCGTTGGGAAACCTGTCATAGATCATCTCGACTATCTGCCGAGACACGCCGCCTGCCGAGCTTTGCACCAACCTGACGGAGCTCAGGTCATAGTCGCCAATCGCCGGACAGCTCAGCAGACGGCCATACGTCGTCGGGGGCAGCAGGATCATGTACGTGACCCGATGCCGTTCGATTCGACGGAGAATGCCCTCGGCGTCGAAGGCGTCACAGATGATCAGGGTGGCCCCGGCGGCAAAAGTCGCCGTAAACCAGCTATGACCTCCGTGATGTTCGAGCGGGCATTGGATAAGCACGACATTTTGGGGATCGTCTCCCAGGCGGTTCGAGTCCAGCACGCCGTCAAGCTCGACGAGGTCGGCATGATGGGTGCGTGCCGCGCCTTTGGGCAGCCCGGTGCTGCCTCCCGTATATTGAATGCGGGACAAGGCCGCTGGACGGGTGAACAACTCTGGCTCCACAGGACTCTTCCCATCCCGCAGGGGCTCGAGCTGGTGGCATCCGTCCACCGCCCCACACGTCGACACCAAGCGCACTTCGTCCGCAAGGGACAAAGACGCCTCGAGGACCTTGTCGGCAAACTGAGCCGCAAAGAGCAGGACCGACGAGGCACTGGCAGCGACGAGATAGGCTATCTCCCGGGCAATGAGCTTGAAGTTCAGCGGCACTGCAACCGCTCCGATCTTTTGAACGGCATAGTATATCTCAAGTATTTCAGCACCATTGGGAAGCAGGTAGGCGACCCTGTCCCCTGGCATCACGCCAAGGTCTTCCGTCAGCAAGCGGGCTGTTTGGTTGATTCGGTCATTCATTTCCCGATAGGTAGAGGTCGTCTCCCCGTGGACGACCGCAAGCTTATCGGGATGGCGTCGCACGCTCTCGATGAAAGGCTCTGCGACGTTTGCGTAAACCATGGCTATCACGCCCTATTTCGAGAATCGCTTCATGGCGTCGGCATAGGCCGTCGTCGTGGTGCAGAACGGGGATGCCGTCGCCTCGGCTTCGAGCAAGGCATCAAGATTGTCGTCCGTAAACGAATTCATGATGCCTTTGGTTATCTGGATTGACGCGTCAGGCATCGAGGCCAGTCTCCTCGCAAGGTTCATGGTTCCCTCTTCAAGTTCATCAGAGGCGAACACGCGGTTCACCATGCCGAGCTCCTGAAGCTCGGCCGAGCCAAGGCGGTCACCCAAAAAGATGATCTCCTTCGCCTTTTGCGCACCCACGAGTTCGGGCAGGTACTTCATGAGGCCCATCTCAGGAATGATGCCTATCTGGCAAAATGCCGGCACGAAAACAGCCCGGTCAGATGCGCAGACGAGATCGCTGGCAAGCGCAAGTGCAAACGCGCCGCCCACCGCATACCCATCAACCATCGCAATGACCGGCTTGGAAATGCGGCGGACCGTCCGCACCGCACCGAGATAGCACCTGAGCGTCTTGCGCGCTTGCTCAGGCGTGTTCCCTCCTGGGCCCGACTGGTTCAAGTCTCCGCCACTTGAAAAATTATCGCCTTCACCACGCAGCACGATCACTCGCACGGCATCGTCGGCATCCGCCTTCGTGAGCAAGGTGGCGAGACCGTCCATCATCTCCGCCGAGATGGCATTCTTCTTTTGTGGCTGATTCAGGCACACCACCTGAATCCCTTCGTGAGGCATCTCGGCGTACACCGTGTCCTTATAATCAGACATGCTTGTCCTTTCTCCCACTTCACAGCGCGCAGGCTGCAACATAACCGGCCTTCGTCGCGTCGGCGATGCGTGCCGGCTCGTTGCAATCGCCCGTCAGGTACACATCGCCGACCACGGCCCCAAGCGCCTCGCCCAGAACATGGTTCTTCCGAAGTCCCAGCGTGACAGCAATGGTTTTGGCAGAAATGAAAAGTTCCTTTTCATTTCCCTCCTTGTCACACTGGATGGCACGAACGCCCCGTTCCGTGACCTCCTCGACACGCGTGAGCGGATACATCTCGACGTTTTCGGCTTTCTTGAACCCGCTGATCAAGCCAAATCTGTCCGAACCGCCCACGTCGAAACCGATCTTCTTGCGCTCTTCGATGATTGAGGTCTTCCTTCCCGTCTCCATGCACAGGTGGCCGAATTCGCAGCCGGGAAGGCCACCTCCCACAATGGCGACATCACGGCTGATAGGCCATGAAAGGCGGCTCGTCATGAAACGCGCGAAGGAGGGGGTGTAATAGAAGCTCAGGAACAAGGCGCCCGCATGCCACATGAATGAGTTGAACGCACCCTTTTTCTTGGGAGCATGCCCATTGAGCATGTCCAAAAAGTCATGGGACGACACGACGTTCTTGCCGTCGGACCCGGGCACGTCAAGACCGACGGGTTCGCCCCCAACGGCAACGATGGCGGCATCCGGCCGAACTTGGGTCACAAGTTCAGGCCCCACCTCCGTCTTGAGATGCACCGCTATCTCAGGGTGGCTCTTCACCTGTCGTATGAGGTAGGAAAGGTATCGTTCGTGGTATGGGCTGAAGATCGAGCTCATCTTCACACAGCCGCCCAAGCGAGGACCTGCCTCGTAGAGATCGACCCGATGTCCACGCCGCGCAGCGGTGAGGGCCGCATTGATGCCTGCGGGGCCGGAACCGATGACCATGACGCGCTTGGAAGCCTTCGCGGGAGGAAACGGCTCGTGGTCAAGCTCAGGTCCCAGCCTTGGATTCACGCCGCAAAACTCCAACGGCTTGCCCAAGCTCACGACATCGTCCAGGCATCGGCAGCACACGATGCAGAGACGCATGTCTTCGGTGCGGTCCTCCATGACCTTGCGAGGAAGGGCAGGGTCCGCAATGCTGTAGCGCAGGCCCGCAATGACATCGACCTTGCCATCTTGGATGTTCTGTTCCATGACCTGAGGATCCGTGTTGCGATACCCCTGAGCAACGGGCTTTTTGGCAACGGCCTTGACCGCTTCGGCAACCCACATCCAATGACCGTCCTCAATCACCTTTGTGGTGAGGGGCCTGCTTGTCTCATGCCAGCCAACCGCAAGATCGTGCAGATCGCATCCCGCATCCTCAAGCATCGGAACGATTGCACGCGCCTCGTCCATTGACAGACCGGGCCCGAAAGGACTTTCGATGAAGTCAACGGGCGACCAGCGCACCACGATGGGATACCGGGGGCCCGCAATCTCGCGAACGCCCGCAATGATCTCGCAGGCGAGACGGGCGCGATTCTCAAGGCTTCCCCCATAGCGATCGGTGCGATTGTTGGTCGCCTGGGCCATGAAGCGCGAAAGGATGCCGCCGACGCCGGCCATGACCTCAATCGAGTCAAAGCCAGCCTCCAGGCAAACCTTCGTCGCCTTGAAATATTGCTGCTTGAATGCCTCGATCTGTTCGAGGGTCATTGCCTTGAAACCGCCCATGAACGAGAGGATGGCGATGTCAGATGGGCCATAAGGGCTCTCCGGAACATCGTCGGCGGGCTTCCAGTCATGCACGCAATACGGCTGCGCACAGATAAGCCCCCCGTGCCGGTGCACCGGTTCAACCATATAATGCTGCAAATCGGGAATGCACTCTTCCCCGTAGCATGATGGAAGTTCATGTACTCCGACATCCAATTCGTTGCGCTTCCAAGAACAGATGGTCTGGATGATCATCGCCGTACCGCCTTCAGCCCTCTCTTCGAGATAGGCGGCAAGACGGTCGGTCGGGCGATTGTCTTTGCTCACGTAGCCAAGGCCTGGGGACATGGAAGTGGTGATCATGCGGTTTTTGAGCGTGACGCCGTTCACCGCAAGGGGCGATGACAGCAAAGGATATTGAATTCCCATGGATCGTTCTCCTATCGTAGACTCGTCTAGCCCAACCTGAACTCGACGCCCATTCCTCCGCGGGGATAGTTCCAGGCGGTGACAACCGTGCCCTTTCCTGCAACCAGACACGTCCCGCATTCCAAACATCCCGCATAGTCGAACGAGAGCTCCCCGTTCTCATCAACAACGTAGAGCCCGGCGGGGCAAAGCTTGACCAATCTCATGATGGCCTCCTTGTCCGCCCGCGGGTCCACCTCGATATGGGCGAACTCCTCATCCACGTGAAATTTGTCAACAGCAAGCTTTTCTTCAACCGTCATTGATTCCATCACAGCGCCTTCAAGCCTTTCCGCACATCCTTGGCGATTGTTCCCAAGCCGACCTTCTTGGCTGCGGTCATCGCCTTCGTGCTCAATTTGACCGGTTTGCTTCCATCAACCCTGAACATGCCGCCCATGATTTCATCGATCATGTCCGGATAAGTTCCAAACAGACCGCGCGCATTCTCCATGAACGGGGGGAACCGTCGATAGAAGTGCATGTCGCGCATGATGAAGCTTTCGTTGAGGAGGGTTTTGTACGAGCTCAGGCCGTCAGCCGAAAAGTCATTCTTCTCGCGTGCCTGCAGCACAGCCTGCGCAGCAAGTCGACCTGACTCGATGGCAAGATCCATGCCGCGGACGCAGTAGCCGATATTGATCCCCAGCGCAGCGGCATCACCCAGTAACAGCGCCCCATCGGCCACGAGTTCAGGAACGCCTGCAAGACCGCCTTCGATAATCATGCGCCCGGTATACTCACGCAAGGTCCCCCCTTCTATCAGGGGAGCGACGACCGGATGGCCCTTGAGCCGTTCGAGCATCTCGGGAGCGCTCGTCCCGTTCCGATCGATATCCCCTATCGTGGTCACGATACCAAGCGAAATGCTGTCACGGTTCGTGTAAAGGAAGCCTCCCCCTATGTGGTCATCGGTGCAATACCCGTCGAACATCCACGCGGTCCCTTCCCCATCGGCGCACCCGAACCGATCGCTGACCGTCTTTTCGCCAAGTTCGATGACCTCCTTGACCCCCACGGCCATTTTGTGAGGATCCAATGGCGGCACCATGCCGAGCTTCTGCCCAAGCAACGACACCGCCCCATCGGCGATGAGCACAACGTCTGCCTCCATCTCGTCATCGCCAGCCACCACTCCGCAGACCTTGCCATCCCGCAGGATCACGTCATCCACGCGGATGTCATTGACGAACATGGCTCCTTCTTGCTCAGCCTGATCGGCAAGCCAACGGTCGAACCGCGCACGCAGCACCGTGTAGGAAGCGCATGAAGCGTCCGTGAGGCTCTTGCTGGCATATTCCATGGTCGTTCCGCCATCTTTGGTCAGAAACGACAGGCGTTCCTTGGTGACCGTGCGCTCGATGGGAGCGCTTGCAGCAAAGCCAGGGATAACCTTCTCAAGGCTATGCCCATACAGACGACCGCCCGTCATGTTTTTCGAACCCGAAAAGGACCCACGCTCCACAACGACCACTTCGAGTCCGGCTTTGGCAAGCTCGTAGGCAGCAATACATCCCGCAAGGCCGCCTCCCACGATCATGACGTCAAACTTCTCTTCATCCACGTTCTGTCTCTCCTCTTGATCTGCCCGTAACTTCTCTTCGCCTCAGAAAACCGAGACGGGGAGCGGGCACTTATTCCTTCTTCCATGCCGCCTGCGAAATCCTCAGAGTCAGCGGAACCAAAGCCGCCGCGATCACATACAGCACAATGACGACGATGAAACACAGGTCGTATGACCCCGTCGTGTCGTAGATCATGCCGTAGACCAGAAACGAGACCGCAGTCGCGACGAAGATGCCCGTCGAAACCCATGAGTATATTTGGGGGTAGCTTTTCGGACCAAACGCACCGCGGGCCAGCAAGGGGGCGACGACCGTGAGGCCCGCATACCCGAATCCAAAGCTGACCATGCCCGCATAGAAGAGGGCCACGTTGTCTCCGGAAAGCCAGGCAAGCAGAATGCCAAGCCCACCGCCTCCAGCCGAAATGACGCCAGTCCATTTGACGCCGGCCCGATCGTTGAGCGCTCCAAGAACAAGCTTTCCTATCGTGCCCCCCACCATGATGATGGATACGGCCATGGCGCCAGCTTCCGCACCGAGCGTTCCGTGCGCGGCAAAAGACGGGATTTGCTGGAAGAATGCCGCGCACATGACAAAGATGCACGCGACGAACACAAGCAGGTAGAGTCCAGGCGACCTGAGGGCCTGAGAGACGGTTGCCCCCTCCTGCTCCACATCCGTCGAGCAGCCGTCGACGGACGCGTTGCCGTCGCGCGCAGCCCCAAATGGCAGCAGTCCCATTTCGGCAGGATCTCGGCGAACAAACAGAACCGTGAGAACGACCGAAGACAAGGTCGTCACCACGGACAAGGCCAGACGCGCGGTCTGCCAGTCATAGTGATCTATAAGCCCTTGCCCCACGGGGCTCGCAAAGGCAGCCAGGATGGAAAGCGAGGCGGCGGTTATGCTGATGGCAAGGCCAGCGCTCTTCTTGAACCATGCGTTTATCAAGACGGGGGCGGCGAGGTACATGAAGAACGCCGATGTCACGCCGAACACGACGCCGTAGAGATTCCACTGCCACAGCTCGGTTGCGAAAGAGCTTGCGATGGAGGCGACGCCAAAGGAAGCAGCGACGGCAGCCAATATCCAACGCGGATTGTAGGTTGACAAGAGCTTGCCGGCGATGGGTGCGCAGACCGCCGCGACGAGGGGTTGGATCGTGCGATACATGGTGGTGTCAGTCTGCGTCCATCCGAACTGGTCCATGACGGGCGCAACGAATATTCCCGAAGTATTGCCGATGATTCCCGTGGGTATCGAGTAAAAGCCGATGCAGCCGACAACCACCAACCAAGCCCAAAGCGATCCCCTTGAATTCGCCTTTCCCATGCTTGCTCCTTCTCTCGCTTAATCTCGTTTGGATCCCCTTTGAAACACATAAGCAAAAACCATGCCAAATTCTTCAGCCGGAAAAAGGGTTGGAAGGGCGTCTATCCAAGAACAGTTTCTTCTCGCCTGATGAAGCCCCTTTCATACAGGGCCTGGATGTCAGCGCCCGAACAGCCCAGCTCCTCGAGCAGATCCTCGTTGTCCTGCCCGACAAGCGGCATGCCGCGCCAGATGCGGCCGGGGTTTCGCTTGAGCTTGGGCACCACGTTCACGCCGCGAACCGTGCTGTCGTCGTAAGCGTTCTGCCAATCGGTGAACGAGTCTCGAGCCTGGTAATGAGGGTCACGCTCCGCCATGGGGAAGGTGTAGATGCGACTGCAGGGAATGCCGTGCGCAAGGCAGGTTTTTTCCGCCTCGGCCGCACTCATGCTCCCGAAAAAGTTCTCCAGGGCCTCTTCGAGAACCGGAGCGGCTTCGAAGGTGGTCGGAATGCCGGCAATTCCCTCAGGAAACAAGTCGCCCCCATACTCAAGACCGAGCATTTCCACGGCGTTCTTCACAACGCCCGCGCCCAGCACAAGGGCATACACGGGCACGCCGTCGCCACATTCGTACGTTCCGTATCCCGCAGACGACGTGCTGTGAGACCCTTCCCGCACCGGCAGAATCCCTTCGTTGAGGTAGCTCAGCGCGTAGAATCCCTCGCAGCGCAGCATCGATTCGTATTGGGCGACGTCGACGCTTTCCCCTTTTCCGGTGCGCCGTGCGCCGATGAGCCCCGAAAGAGCTCCCGTGATGGCCATGAAGCCTGCATAGTAATCGGACACCTGCGGGAAGGCGAGCACCGGCAATCGGTCGGGATAGCCGTTCATCTCCATGAAGCAGCCATAGGCTTGACCAATGCCGTCAAAGGAAGGCCGCTTCACGTAATCGGGATCGCCCGTCTGCCCAAAACCGGAGATATGCACGATGGTGAGGCGGGGGTTGATGTCCCAGAGGGTTTCGTCGCTCATGCCCCACTTGAGCAGCTGACCGCCGCGAAACCCTTCGACCAAGATGTCAGTTGTTTCGAGAAGCTTGAAAAAGAGTTCGCGCCCTTTCCCCTCCTTGACGTTCATGCACAGCGAGCGAGTGTTGCGACGCTCCATCTGGGTTCCCCAGCCACCACGGCCGGGGCCCGGGCGAGACGTGTCTCGGCCTCGAGGACTCTCGATGCCAATCACCTCGGCGCCCAAATCGGCGAGCATGCCGCACGCGAAGGGGCCCGCAATGGCCTGCGTCAGGTTGACGACGCGAACGCCCTGCAAAGGACCGAATTGAGGCACTTCGTTTGTTTTCATGGATATCTCCTTCGATCATCGGACTTCGGGGAAAGCAGCAGGATTCGACTCCGGCGCAGGCTTCACGTCCCGGCAACGGGCAGACCGCGCCGACGGGCGCAAGGGAGGACAGAAAACCCCTCTTGAAAACGCGGCCGGATCCAAGGAGGGTCCGGCCGCATGAAGCGCTCATCGTGGATTCCGAAAGACGGACGGCGCCACAGGGGAAGGGCATGGCATGCCAAAAACGGTTACTTCTTCCATGTCCTCTGGGCAAGCGGCACGATGAACAGCGAAAATACGACAATGAGAACATACATGACGATGATCATCCAGAATGCGCCCGCAAAGCTGCCGGTGGCATCGTAGATCTGAGCGTAGATGAGGGCTGCGCAGCCGCTAAACACATTGAGCGCGGTCGCCACCATGGCGTAGATAGCCGTGAAGTCCTTCTGGCCAAAACCTTCCGACGCGAGCATGGGGGGCACGGTGGACAGGGCGGAGTAGCCAACGCCAAAGAGCGCGACGCCGACGTAAAACATCATGACGTTCGCACCCGCGAAAAAGGCGATGCCAACGCCCACTGCACCCAAGATGCCCGCAAGGACGCCAGCGACGCGAGAACCAAAGTGGTCGCAGATCCATCCCAATCCAAACTTGCCGATGATGCCGCCCACCATACAGATGGACACAGCCACGGCGCCGACGGCGGCGCCAAGCTCACTCGTTGACGCGTAGGACGACAGCTGCTGGACGAATGAGGCAGAAATGACGAAGAACCCGGCAACGACCATGAGCATATAGAGGGCAGGGCTCTTGCGTGCCTGCGCCGCCGTTGCGCCTTCATGTGCGACAACGTCGCCCTTGGAACCGGAACCCTCTTGCGAGGCGTCCCAGCCGTAGGGCTTGACGCCCATTGCCTCGGGACTCGGACGAAGCAGGGCCAAGGTCACAACAACCGATATGACCGTCGCTGCAACGCTGATGATGATACGCGCCTGCTGCCACCCCATGGTGGTGATCCAACCCTGGATGATGGGGCTCATGATGGCTGCCAGAATTGAGATAAACGCTCCACAGATGCCGATGACGAGGCCGTTATGTTTACGGAACCAACGGTTGACCATGGTCGGCACAGCTATGTACATGAAGAACGCGGCACAGATGCCGTAGACGACGCCATACAGGTGCCATTGCCAAGGCTCGGTGAACCACGCACATGCCAGCGACGAGAGCCCAAAGCCCGCAGCCGTCAGCGTCAGCACCCATCGCGGATTGACTCGGGCGAGCACCTTGCCGGCGATCGGGGTAAAGAGCGCCGCGACCCAAGGCTGGATGGACATGTACAGCGTGGCATCGGTACGCGTCCATCCAAACTGCTCCATGACCGGTGTTACGAACAGGCCGGCTTGATTGCCGACAAGTCCGATGGGAACGGCATAGAACGCGATACAGGCGACCATGATCGCCCACGCGTAGCTGCTGCCCTTGACGTTTTGGTTTCCCATTGTTCCTCCTTAAAGATTGATGATAGAAACCCCGATGAAAATCAAGCAAAAAGCATGCCATGCTTCACGGATGAGCAGCGCCAGAGCGCGCAGCGAGGGGATTCGCCCGTGCTGCGCGCAGGCGCAAGCCCCGTTCGATCCCGAGCGCTAGCGGTCTTCAGCTCTCAGGACGCCCTCCTCATACAGCGAGGCAATCTCGGCATCGGAATATCCGAAGTCCCCGAGTACGTCTTTGGTGTCGGCATCGTAACGCGCACCCCCGCGCACGATCTGGCCCGGGTGTTTCGCGAAGCGGGGAATCATGTTCACCTGCTTGACGGTTTTTCCCGTCACCTCGTCATGGCAGTCGACAAAGACCTCGCGTGCCTGATAATGGGGATCCTCCAGCATCATCTCGTAGGTCATGTGAGGGCTGACCGCAACTCCCATTTCCCCAAAAACGCGATTGACCTCCTCAACCGTATGAGCTTCGCACCAGGCATCGAGTGCCGCACGGAACTTTTCAGCACGCGCCGGCAGGGGCACGTCAAGGCTCTTGGCACCCGGAGCACGCGTGATGGACGGATAGCTGCCAAGAGGCTGGAAGTCCGGATCGTCGGCAAATCCGAAAAACTCGACAAGTTTTCGAACCGGGCCCGCGCCGCCCACCGCCACCTGGCAATATCCATCCTGGCATTTCTGCGCGCCCGCACAGGCGCCGACCAGATCCTCGTTGCCCAAGCGCGGCGGCTGTATGCCATGGTTGATGCCGTCGGACAGCGTCGCTCCCTGCAGGCGGACGAGAGACTCAAACTGGGAACAGTCAATGGATTCCCCCTCGCCGGTCTCGCGGGCGCGAATGACCGCAGCAAGCGTGGCCCAAGCTCCCATGAGCCCCGTCATGAAGTCCCCCGTGAACGGCTTGGTGACGCTTGGCGGGCCGCTGGGAAACCCGTTGAGGTTCGAGTATCCCGAAAAGGCCTGGCCGATGGGGTCAAACGAGGCCTTGCGCACATAGGACGGATCCCCCCAATTACCAAAGCCGGAAATGTGCAGGATCACGAGAGCCGGGTTGGCCTCCCACAACACCTCGTCGGTGATGCCCCACTTTGCCCAGGTGCCACCCTTCGACGACTCGACGAGCACATCGGCCCACGCGACCATGCGCAGAAGCACCTCCCGGCCCTTCGGGGACGGGATGTTCAGGGTCATCATGCGTTGATTGCGCCGGTCAACCGACCAAGCGTCGCCATACATCCGGTACATGTCGGGAGCCACGGTGCTTTCGAGCTCGATGACATCGGCACCCTGTTCGGCAAAGAGTTCACACACGAACGGACCGGCGATAACCGATGCCGCGTTCAGAACTTTCAGATTTTGCAGATTGCCGAATGCGGGACGTTCAGATGATTTCATACGCAGACCTCCTTGATGGTTGTTCTCATTGTCGGAAGCTCTCACCCGGCAATGACCTCTCTTTCCCTGACAGCAACTTCCATGCCAACCATTGCCAGTGCCGGCAGGGCACATCTCAGCCGAGAGGGAGGACAACGCAGCCAAGAAGCCCGAGTCCAAAGCAGATCAGAATGTGGGCATGTCTGTCATTTTTGACTGCTGCGCGCCAACCTGTTGTACCCTGCGTGTGAGATGGCACGTCGATTTCTGCGTCGCCTCAAGAAAGCCCCAGTCACCATCAGGCGCGGAGGGTCAAGAAAGGAGCCTTGCTCCCATGATCATTGGCATCACGACCACCTTCGACCAAGACGAAGGATTTGAGCGCGTCAACAGCGAATACCTCGAGCATCTCGCAGCTGCGGGAGCTACGCCGATGCTGGTGCCTCCCGTTCGAGGCGGCAATGGGGCAAATGCCGCTGCGGCACGCGCCATCGTCGGCCGCGTGGACGCCCTCGTGCTTTCGGGAGGAGGAGACGTCGACCCAGCCCTCTACGACGCGGGCGCACGTCTTCCTCAGACGATTCAGGTGTCATATGACCGGGATGTCCTGGAAGTCGAGCTCGCCCGCCTGGCCTATGCCCACGACCTTCCCCTCCTGGGCATATGCAGGGGCATGCAGGTGATGAACGTTGCCCGCGGCGGCACGTTGCATCAGGACATGAAGGCAGACGGATTGACTACCGTGGAACATCAGCAGGACCCTCCGTACCAGATTGCGAATCAACGCATTTCCGTCGTGAAGGACAGCATCATAGGGCAAACCCTGTGCAAGCCGGACGCCAAGGCAGAGCATCTTCACGAAACAGGCTGCCCGTCAGGCGACAGATCGGCAGACCGCCGGTGTCCCCTCATGGTCAATTCGATGCATCATCAGGCGATCGACGCCCTCGCCCCCGGGCTTGTCGCATCGGCCCTGAGCGAGGATGGAATCATCGAGGGGATCGAGGACCCGACGCGGCGCTTCTTTGTGGGCGTCCAGTGGCATCCTGAATATCTCGCAAACAATGCACCCTTGTTCAGGGTACTTGCGAATGCGACCATATCTCGCTGACCGCAGAAGCACAGGCAAGTCGCGCTCCCGCCAACCTGCAGGGTCATGAGACGCACGTGGAGAGAGTTACGAGAGGCCTTTCTTTGGAGAACGCGCCGGACGTCGAAACGCGTTCGGCTTCCGACGTCCGGCGCGACAAAAGAAGGGGTGTCCGAAAGCGAGCAGCACTCGACGCCTGGCATCAGGGTCCGGGACTTGATATCCGCCGCAAGGGAGTCAAGGGCGAATGCGCGGACGCTTCAGCCTCGAGAAGGACCGGCGTCCGGAACCTCCAGATCATCGAGAAATGCACGATAGGCTCGAACGCCGACGTCAAGATCATCATCCGTCGGAGCGCCTCCCGTCCCATAAGACGCAAAACAGGGGCGATAGTCCGCCCGCGCGTAGCGGAAGGTGGCCTCAAAGGGAGAAAGGAATTCCTCGAGCGTGTAGCGGTAGACGCCATGCGGGCCATAGTCGCTTTCCCTGATGCCCGTCGTGACCGCCAACGCCACCGGACGATCCCTCAGCCCCTCGGACTTCGAGCCATATGCCCAGCCATAGGTGAGCACATCGTCAAGCCACTTCTTCATCAGCGGCGGGCATCCAAACCAGAAGATGGGAAACTGCAACACCAACGCCCCATGGGCTTCGACCAGTTTTTGCTCAGCCTCCACGTCAATCGCACCGTCTGGGTAGAGCACGTTGATCTCATGAACGGTATAGCGATCCGGATAGCGCCGAAGCTCATCCACCCACCTCTTGTTCGTCATCGATTTCCCCAGATCAGGATGTGAAACAAGCACAAGAGTCTTCATGCTTCGCAGACTCCTTTCAAGAAAGTGGGCACGGGGCCTCCGAAGGGCTCCTCTCGTCTGCTCCCATTATCTCCGATAGGAACGGGGCAAGCGCGCACAAGCGCGGAACGACACCTTCGCGACATCGACTCTTGAGGGATGCGCCAGAGGTACCGCGAACGCGCGGACGGGCAGGCGAGGAAAGCGGATACTTGCCAGAGACTTTCATGCACCCACGTATGTGTTGCAACCGTCGTTCGGAGATGGCGGACGAGGGACTTGAGGTGCGATGCCCAAAGAACGTACGCCCGATAGCTGCGCACAAGAAAAGATACGTGGCAAACATGCAAAAAGGCATATTTGATTGGCTTGCGCGACATCGCCTTTCCTCCCCTTCCTCGATTTGGATTCTTTGGCTCCCGCTTTCGCCTATCGTATCAAAAGGGAACAGATGTTTCACGTGAAACATTCCGGCCCTTTGCTGCTTACGACGTCCCGCCCGAGGGCCGTGTGGCACCTGATGCGCCCAAAACACGCCAATTGTGACATCGGGGGCGAAAGACCGGCCTGTCTTCGCGGCCCCTGCCTTCCCATATGGCTCAACGTCTCTTTTCAGGGACATCTGATCAGGCGATTTGCAGAAATCGAAAGGGATGCGCCCCATCGTACCCGCTCGATGGGGCGCAATCGCCCTCTTGACTGTCACACTTGGCGACAAAACGGCACCGCAATGGCGATCCGGGCGTATGGATCACCCTGGTTGCCATCGCACGTTTGCATTTGACGCGAAAGTGGCACCGCCGTGGGGACGCGCCCGAACGCTGCCGAAGCCTCCCCCATGAAGCCGCCTCGCAACTGATCGGCTCAGCAAACTGCAAATGCTGCGCTGCCCCCAGGACCCTGCAGAAATCGTAGGAGCAAACACGTCAGGCACGGTGCTTTGTGAAGGTCACTTGCGTTTCTTCCCTCCGTCACCGCAGTGCCGTATAATGCATTTAGTTTGATTACCTAAGTATTTAGCGGCCTGTACCGCTGCCGAAAGCTCGCAACGTCTCGAACTCCCTGCAGCAGAGGCACACGCCGAGAATGGAGCTCACGTGGGAAGCGCGATCATCGGATGCGGCAAGGCCCTCCCCGCCCTAGAAGTCGACAACGCGGCGCTTGAAGCGCTCGTGGACACCAACGACGAGTGGATTGTCACCCGCACCGGCATCTCCAGCAGACATGTGGCGGTGCAGGAAAGCGCCGAGGACCTGGCCGCCGCGGCGGCTCGGACGGCACTTGGCTGGGAGAGCGACGACGTCGACGGGGTTCGAGGCCAGGGATGGTCCGAGCGCAGCATCGATCCAGAAAGCATCGACCTGATCGTCTACGCCACCATCACGCCCGACGCGCTGGTCCCGTCAGCCGCAGGGCTCCTGCGGAAGCGCCTGGGCCTCAACCATGCCATCGCCTTCGATGTGAACGCAGCTTGCACGGGCTTCATCTACGGGCTGACGGTCGCGGAAAGCATGATGGCCGCTTCTGCCCCAAAGGCGGACGGCGCAGCGCGCCGCAATCCCATACGTCGGGCGCTCGTTGTGGGAGCCGAGCGATTGACCCGCGTCACGAATTGGAAGGACCGCAACACCTGCGTCCTTTTTGGCGACGGAGCCGGTGCCGCAGTGCTCGAATGGGATGAGGCTCGCGGGGGGATTTTGGGCACGTTCATCACGAACGAGGATGATGTTTCGAATGCCCTCACCTGCCCCCTGTCGTTTGACGTGCCCCAACCGTTCGACAGACAAGGAGTCGCACCCAATTCTGCAACCACCGTCGATGGCGCATCGACGCGCATCGACGAGACCCTTGGGCTCGCCGAAACCGGAACCGACGGGGAAAGCGAACCGCGCCAAACGCTGCGCATGGACGGGCGCCGCGTGTTCAAGTTTGCCGCCGAAGCCATGAACGAGGCCGTCAATCGCGTGCTCGAGAGAGCAGGCGTCTCGCTTGACGAAGTGGCCTGCATCGTTCCCCATCAGGCCAACGAGCGCATCATCAAGTATGCGGCGAAGAAGCTCGACCGACCCATGGACTTCTTCCAGCTCTCCATTGCCCATACGGGAAACACCTCCTCTGCAAGCGTGCCCATGGCCCTGGCAGATGCTCGCACCACAGGACGCATCAAGTCGGGCGACAAGGTGGTGCTGGTCGCGTTTGGCGGCGGCTTCACTTCGGGCGCCGTGTTGTTCGAAGCTTAGGGATTCGCAAAAAGGGAAGGCGCGGCATACGCCGGGTCTTCCCTTGGATATCGCCCACCCTCGCCTCGCCCATCGCGAGCAAAAGCGCCTTTACCTTCCCTATCCGCACCGGCTGCCGCCTGGAAAACGCGAGGTGTCCAAGGCCTCCTGGACCTGCTGACAGGCTGCCAGGCGATGTCGCGCGCAAAACCTGCCGGGCGTTGCCCCTTCGTCCGGACCGATGAACGAAGGGAGCGGCAGTCGTCAGTCGTTAGGACGCGAAGCTACTTCGCCTCCGTGCCAATCTTTCTCCAAAAGCGCTTTGCAGCATCAAGCTTGATGGCGTCAGCCGATCCGCGAGGCGTCCTCAAAATGACGCTGTCATCCTCGACGGCCAAGACGGTGCGAACCGTCCTGCCGTACTCGCTGCGCAAAATATCACCTGGATTGATCTCACCATCAGCAATCGAAGAGTCGCTGGTTACCGGGTCGTACATGCTAAAAGCACCTCGCTTTATAGGAGAACTAGAATATATATAGTTAAGATAATACTGCCCAGTGGGCAATGCAAGCGACGGATCGGAAACACCTCGTCACCCACAGGATATCCTTCTTATTACAGAACTCCCAAGCCGACCAAAAGAAGGGAAGACACCCCTTATTTTCATGACCGCGAAAGACATTGCGCGTGACCCTCCCCCGCCATAAGCGAGAGGAAGGACATCGAGGGGGATATCCCCCTCGCCAAGAAAGCGCATCACCCCACACCCGGCGGCTCCATCCACGAGCCAAAGATCACGTCAGGCCCAAACGCCTTCTACACGGACGTCCCGGCGACCTCGGCCCCCCTTATTCCGGCACCGTGATCTGCAGCACCTTGAATGGCCCATCGGCCTCAACATCATGCATCACATGTGCGGGAACCATGAGGACCTCGCCAGCCTGAATTGGCACAGAGCAGTCCGTCAGGACGATCACGGCTTTGCCCTCCACCAGATAATAGAGCGTGTCGCCGTAGTATTCCTCCGCGCTCACACCCTCGCCCTCGGCGAACGCCAGCAGGGTGATGCCCACGTTGGCCCCTCCCGCAAGAGCCATGCTGGACACCTGGACAGGATGCGCCTCCACGAGGGAGGCTAAAGACGTAGCTGCACCGGTGGGCAGATTGCGCAAAGACATGACGGCTCCTTCCCCATGCTGATGTGAGCAATGGTACCGCGCAGGAAAGTGCCTCTTGACCGGCATCGCAAAGAGAGGGGCAACCGTTGTCGTCACGACAACGGCGCACAAGGAGACGGCCCAACACGCGAGACGCTTTCGGGGACGAAACGCACCCAGCTTTGGAGCAGCAGGACGTCATCGGCGCCCTTCTTGGCGTGGACACCCTCGCTTCGGCTACTCCCCCGCCCGTCGTCCATCGAGACAACGCAGATATTGCAGCCCGCAGAGAAACTGGGCGATGCCGAACACACAGTAGACCCAGGAGAGAACGTTGCTGCCGAGGATGGCGATCTCGGCTATAGTGAAACAGACGATGATCAGCCCCTCCGCACAGGCGATCACCGCGCCAGTCCTCACGTGGCGCATGATGAGAACCGCCGCCACAAGGTTCCCCACGCCGATAAGCACCGCCAGAGCCAAGGCTGGCACGAACATGCTGCTGAACACCGAGTCGGAAAAGGGCAGCTTGCCCAAGCTCTCGACCATCGACTCTCCCCCATAGAACTCGCCATGCGGGTAGATCATCCCCATGGTGCCACCGAGAAGGGCCCCCAGCGCCTGGAACCATGTCCAGAACAGCATCACGGCACGCCAACGGCGCGTTTTCGCCGGGTTAGCTCGACGCGTCTGGTCCATCCGCAGTCGCTCTTCGCTGGGGGTGAACATGTCGCTCATCCGTCAACCTTCCTCTCACCTGCCTGACCTCTGTGTGCCAGACCCATCCTAACGGGAACGAGAAGCCCCCGGCAACCGCATCGGGATTGCATTTTGTCAAGAATTGGTTGCGCCTGACGCAAGCGAAGCCGATTTGCGAGACCGCTGGACGCCGCGAAGGAGCGAAATGCGAAGACACTCGCAACCATTGAAAAGTTGACAGCTCTTTGAACTGGCATTTCTCTAGATTGCGATAAATTTCGCATACATTTGCCCTCGCAAACCTTGCCAGTTCGACCCTTCGCGGCGCGGACGGGTGCCAGTCCTGACTCCACGCTGATTGCGAGCCATCGCAAACCATGCCAGTTGAGGCGCATTCGACCCTTCGCGGCATTCGACCCTTCGCGGCATCCAGCTTCCTGGCTCGACGCTTCATGGCGCGTGAACGCAGCGACTTCACCAGCTGCGACATGCCGGCCGCGCCATCAGTCGGAGAAGGCGTGGCGAGGCTCAACCGCCCTCCGCAGGGCAGCCGAACAGCCGAACGACCTGCCACGAAGAAATCGGTCGCGAACGCCGGTTTCACGACGCGATGAACAGCTCGTAATCCTGGTTGACCTGTTTGGCGTAGCTGGTGCCCCATTTCACCATAGCCTTGTCAAACACATCGCTCTTGCCCAGATAGCCCGCGACATAATGGACGGGGAAGCTTTGGGCATGGGCCCGCGCGAGCAGGATGCCGCAGGCGTCAGCGTACATGAGGTATTCGCGAATCGAGAGACGGTCGAGCTCAACTGAGCCCTTCATGTCCCGGAACTGTCGCACGTAGTAGTCGCGCCCTTGGGAGGCAAACGATCCCAAGAACGGATCGGACACGGCCTGAAGTATCTGCTGGCATACGACGACCCGCTCCCCGTTGGTGCCATAGGAGATGGCGCTCGAGTCATAGGTTGCGGCTTTTGGAGCAAACTCCGCGACAACCGACTGGAGAGCTTCCTTGACCTGCAAGATGAGAGATCCATGTTCGGCGCTTGTCAGCAGCACGATGTAGCAACGCGTTCCCACGCTGCCCACGCCAACCACCCGCCTTGCTATGTCGGTCAGAACGAACTTCGACGCAAGCTGCCGAATTGCGGGACTCGCCGAAGCCAGATAGCGTTCGGCGTCTTCCCTGATGCCCTGTTCAGCCTTCGCCTCAATGTGCGTGAGAACCGGAGGATCCTCGACAAACACGCGCCGGTCCAGCTCGTCTTCGACGGTGATCTTCTCCACAGCCTGGGCCGACGTGCGCCGGTAGGCCTTGTTCATCTCGCGCGAGAAGGTGTTCCTGGTGGATGAGACGCCAAAATGGGACGCGGCGTCGTTGTCGACGCTGTAATAAAACCGCTCGAGAGCAGGCTTGGTCGCAAGCAGGCGCATGGTCTCACGATAGCTCTGCGCGCATTCGAGCGCGATCTCCTCAACGAATTCCTTCTCGAACCCCCGGTCCAAGGCTCCGATGATGAAACTGGTGACGAGGCGCTTGACGTCCCACTCCCACGGCCCGACGGCCGCCTCATCGAAGTCGTTGAGATCGAACACGAGGCGACGTTCGGGCGAGGCGTAGAATCCCAGGTTGCTGAGATGGGCATCGCCACATATCACCGCATTCAGGCCGGTGGTGGGCCCCTGAGCCAAATCATGGGCCATCAGGCGCGCAGAGCCGCGATAGAACGTGAAGGGAGACTGCGCCATGCGGTCATGCCTGAGCTGGCGCAGATCGGGAAGGCGCTGGAGGTCTTGCTCGGCAATGATTTTCACCGGATCGCGTGGCAGCACCTCGAACATGCCGAGCTCTTCGCGAGGAAGCGTCTTGCGCAGGTCTTTTCCTTGCTTGAACTGATATGATCCATTTGGGATAGCTTTGTTGCCCTTGATGTCATAGAGATAGTCGGAGTCTGGCATGATGCTCCTTCCTCATACGATCAAAACGCAAATATCATAGCACAGTGCCTTTTTGATCAGGCGATATTATGCCGCATCCCCGGTAACGTTTGCGTTGCGAACAGGTTGCGCTTCCCCTTCGACGCTGCGCGTCCGACCGGCGCGGCAGCAAAGGTGCCGCGCCAACGAGGCACGTCAGTCGTTGATCAGATAGGGGATGGTGACCAGGGCGACGTCGCGGCGGTCAAGAAGGGCGGATGCCAAGGTGATGGTCGTCTGGTTGTGCAGGGGTATCTGCCACATCTTTGTCATGAGCTGAGGCATCACGACCGTCAACGTCTCATGTTCGGCAAGCGCGCCCAATCGCTCGTCAATGTGGTTGATCAGCATCTCGTTGAGATTGCGGTAGGGCGCCTTCTCGATGACGAGGGGTATATCGATGCCCAGCCTTGCATAATCCGCCTTCAGACGGCGCGTCGCCGCAGGGCTCACCTTCACATGGTAGACCTCGATCTCGTTACTGAGGCTCCGTGCGTAGTTGAGCGTCTTGATGAAGGGCTTGTTGATGGCATAAGCAGGCACGATCACCTTCGTGGGCAAGGCTTCGAACAACAGGCGCTTCGCCTTCTCGTCGTCATGGAATCCCAAGTTCTCAGCGACGGTGCGGTAATGGTGATGCACGATCCACATCGCCCACACCGCCAGCGCAATAGCCACCAGCGTGATCCACGCACCTGAGAAGAACTTGGTGCTCACGATGATCACGCACACGACGGCGGTGATGATGGCGCCCACGCCGTTTATGCACGCCTTGCGCACCCAGCGGCTCCCATGGACCCGCCGCCAGTGCTGCACCATGCCACCCTGCGCAATGGTGAACGACAGGAACACACCCGCTGCGTACAGGGGAATCAAAAGGTGCGTGTCGCCGGCAAACGCCACCACCAGCAGGATGGCGCACAGGGAGGCGAAGAAGATGCCGTGGGAATACACCAGGCGCGACCCCTTGTCCGCAAACCGCTTGGGCAGGAAGGCATCCTGCGCAAGCAGGGACATGAGCTGAGGAAGCCCATTGTACGCGGTGTTTGCGGCCAAAAGAAGGATCACGGCCGTCGCCACCTGGATCACGTAGAACATCACGCTGGCATTGCCAAAGACCGCGGCGGATATCTGCGCAATCACCGTCATGTCGTTGGCAGGGGCCACCTGGTAGAGCATGGCAAGGAGGCACACGCCGCCGAAGATCACGAGCACGATCAAGCCCAAGATGCTCAAGGTTGCCTTGGCGTTGCGGCGCGCAGGCGCAGCGAAATTCGGCACGCTGTTGCTTATGGCCTCGACGCCGGTCAACGCCGAACATCCTGACGAAAACGCCCGCAGGAACAGGAAGAGCGTGAGATCCCCGGCCTGCTGGGACAGCTGCGCAGACGACTCGGCAGGCTCTGCCAGACCCAGCATAGACTTCACCACGCCCACAACGATCATGACCAAAACGGACGCGACAAAGAAGTACGTGGGCAGCCCGAACGCTTTCGACGAGTCCTGCAAGCCACGCAGGTTGCCAATGGTCAGCAAGACGATGAAGAACACGATGAGCGGGACCTTCACGCCCTCCACCGCAGGAAACGCCGACGTGATGGCGGCGGCTCCCGAGCAAGCGCTCACGGCGATGGTCAGGATGTAGCCGATGATGAGGCCCGAGGCCGCTATGAGCGAGGGGATGTGGCCCAAGTTTTCCCGAGCGACGCTGTATGCGCCACCGCCTTGCGGATAGGCGTCGATGACCTGCCGGTAGCAGAGGATCAGCATGAACAGCAATCCGATGATCACGCCCATGACTCCGAGCATGGGAACATAGCTGGCCATGGCCAACACGGGAATGAAGACGAGGAGTATCTCTTCAGTCGCATACGCCACCGAGGAGATGGCATCGCTCGACAGCACCGGCAGCCCCCACAGGACCCCATACTTCTGAGACTCCAACTCCGAGTTCTTCAGGGGCCTGCCAAGCAGCCGATACTTCAAACTGTTCATGTTCATAATCAGCCTTCTCGAGCCTTTGACAATCGGCCTCGAAACGGAGCATAGGGCATCACGTTTCTAAAGCAGAACGCAGGTTTACTCCACTTGAGACCCATAGTCAAGATGGAAAAGGGGTGATTTGGGGATAATGTCGGCAAGACGAAAGGATGACGTGAGAAGTTGCACTTTCACGTGCTTTTTGAGCGGCCGGCTGCGGGTGTCTCAGCGCTTTCGCAAGGCCGGCAGCTGGGCGACGGCCACCCCGCCCAGAATGACGACCACACCGGCTATTTGCAGCGGCGTGACAACCTCCTGCAGCAAAACGATGGAGCATGCCACGGAGATCGGAAGCTCCGACGAAGCCATGATGGTGGAGAGGCCCGGAGAAAGCCGTGCGCAGCCGATGCCGAACAGAATCATAGGCAAGGCAAAGCCCAAGATGCCCAGAACGACGCCGAAGGGAGCGATCCCCTGCAGCAAGACCCCCGAAGACAGGTAATCGGGGCAGAGCACAAAGGCAAAGGCGAGATAACCGCAGCAGGCCCATAGCCCTCGCTGCTGAACCGGAAGCTCCACTTCGACTCGACCCGACAGAAACATGAAGGTCGCGCAGCACACCGCAGACGCAAGCCCGCAGGCAATGCCGAGAGGATGGAGGGATCCGACGGCCTCGCCGCCAACAAGCCCGCTGGCAAACAGCGTTCCGACGAATATCGTCACGGCCGCCGCCAAGGCCGCGTTGGTTGGACGCCTGCGCGTGACGGCTACTTCAAAAACGAGCCCTATCCACGTGAACTGGAATAACAAGGTGATGGCCACACTTGCGGGTATGAAGGTGAGGGAAAGATAGTAAAACGTTGAAGTGCCCGCGGTCACCAGGCCCATGGCAGCCAGCTTTATGCGTTGAACCCGCGTGAGCCGCTGGCGGCGCACGCCGCGAACCCGATCGAAAGCGGCCAGCAGAACGAAGATCAGAAAAGCGAAGACCGCCTGGCTGCAAACTACCTGAGCAAAGCTGAATCCTTGGCCATACGCTATCTTTACGACGCTCGCCAAGACGCCATAGCATGCCCCGCCCGCAAGCACGATGGCAGAGTAACGAATGCGATCCGCCGTTGCGAGCGCATCGCCTTCGGGCGCAGAGGGCGCTGAATTGTGTCCGAGCGTGGTCGGAGGGGTATGTTGCATGCCATCACCTGGATCATGTGTTTCTGGATGGTTCGACGTCCAGAAGGGGTTGACGAAAACGGGAAGCGGCGTTCCCCGCGAACCATGGTATACCCGACAGTATAGTCGAAGCCATCGACCCGTTACAGGCCGGAACGCACGGAGGCACCGACGTCCTCCGGGCAAGGGCATGTTCGGCGTCCGATGCCTCACGCAAGCGCAAGCGCACCTGGAAATCGACGTCCACGCAGCAAGACAAAACACGTTCAGAACCCGCGTCCACCTCAATCCGAATCGAGACGGTTTCGACGTGCGACAGTCCCGAAGCGGCAGGCGAACCGCTCGCCGCATGCATTCCGCAGAAGGGCGTCATGGGGCGAGCAGAATACGTCCCTAAAACGCTTTTTCCTCGGCGTCGGAAAAATGTCCTTGTTTACCTAAAAGTGAAAGAATCACGCATGAAGTGCCTCGGGCGAGAGGGCTTGGTCCACTTCATACATCGGCCCCACCGCGCTTGTCGCACGATGGGGCCGGAAGGAGGGAGGGGTGGGTGAAAGAAAAGTGGCTAGGCCAAGGCTTCGCCGAGCTTGGTGCCGCACAGGTACCCTGAGGTGATGGTGTTCGCCATGCCATAGCCGAAACCGACGTAGGTGTCGTTATACAGGTTGCCGCCAGCCTCGTTGCCGACCGCATACAGGCCCGACAGCGGCTTGCGCTCGTCGTCGAGCACCTGATAGTCCGCATCAACCAGCAAGCCGCCCCAAGAGCACAGGTTGTTCTCTTCGGCGATGATGGCATAGTAGGGGCCGTTGCCCAAAGGACGCAGGTACGCCGCCGCCTTGCCGAACTGAGAATCCTCGCCCGAAGCGCAGTATTTCTCATAGTCGGCAATCTGCTGCGAGAGCACCTCCTCGTCGAGACCGGCAGCTTGGGCCAGCTTCTCGACGGTGTCTCCCTTGAACCCAGCCTTGGCGTCAACCATGGCGTCGAACACCTTCTCCACGTCTGCCCACGGAGTGGTCAGATCGTAGACCGGCTTGAACTCCGGCGGAAGACCGGGGTCGGCCGTGACGCCGAATCCCGCCAAGCCCTCACGCTCCAGAATGTCCATGTTGTCTTTGGAGATGATGACGTAATGGTAGGAACCTTGCTCGACGCTCGAGTTGGCCGCAGGAACCGGGTCCAGAGTGAGGGCCTCGTCGCGGAAGCGGACCCCCGTGGTGCCGACGTTGATGAGATTGGGGATATAGGTGAGGATCATGGGATACTTTGCAGGCAGCGCGTCAAACTGGTTGATCAGCTTGTCAGTGGCACGGGCGAGCGTCTGGTGGAGCATCTGCCCACCGAAGTTCTGGGGCTTCTGAGCACCCGCCGCCCAACCCATCTCAAGGCCCTCGCCGATGTTCTGAGGCAGGCCAGCGAAGACGCCCTCGAACCCGAAAGCGGTCTTCACCATGGGAGCGTTGGCGCCATAGCCGCCGGTGGCGATGACCACGGCGCGAGCGTTGATCTGGATGCCGGTGCCGCTGGCATCCGTGACCACGACCCCGGTCACCGTGCCGTTGTCGACAACAAGGTGCTTGGCTGTGGTTTCGGTGAGAACCTCTCCGGAAACCTCGACCGTCTTGGCGAGCATGCCCTGGAACAACCCTTCACGCTCGGCATAATCGGGAAGCGTCGTGATGTCGGCCCCCATGCCCAAATAGGTGAACTTCCATCCATAGTCGCTCATCCAGTCGACTGCGGTGCCCGACGTGTTCACAAGCTGCCGGATAGCCGAAGAGTCAACACGCCAGTGAGCATCTGCAACCCACGTCTTGATCAGCGGGTCAGTGTCTGTCGTGACGCCCGCCGCCTTGGCATACTTGCTGTTGGGCACAGACGGAGCCCATGACTTGAGGCTTGCGCCGCCAATGGTCGTGGTCTTTTCCACGAGTATGACCGAAAGGCCGGACTCAGCCGCACGCACGGCGGTGTTGGTTCCCGAACATCCGGCGCCAATGACCACCACATCGCAGTCTTTGGTTTCGGAAACGCTCACTTCCGCATCGGTGTTGCCCGGAAGCGTCGAAGCAAGATCGACGTTCAGGCGCGTTTTCCATGACGCTCCTGCCGTTGACGAGGATCCAGCCTCGCCCTTTGTGGTGGAGCTGTTGGGGCTGCAGCCCGCTAGGCCAAGGGCAGCCACCGCGCCCGTTGCCGCGAATCCCGCGAGAAAACCCCTGCGTGACACGTTTCGTTCCATGAAAATTCCTCCCTGCCCATTCTTTTTTAGTTTTCACTCCGCCGCTTCAAGCCATTGGCCGAAAGCGAAGTTCAAAACGCTGTGCAGCATAGGAAAGGAGCAGAGGGCTATATAGACCCATAAAGGGGCATATTGTTTCACGCCTGTTCAGAAGCTATAGAATGAAATAATTTCAGGATGCGTGAAGGAAAATTGCCCATTTTGGCAGCACGCCGTCCATCCTTAACGTGCATGATGCCCCTCCCAAAACCTCGGAAGTCAGTGTGCACGAAGGCGCAAGAGGAGTTTTCGGCAAGAGTCGAGAGAGAAATGGCTTCGCACGCCAAACGCAGCCGGCGCCTCCGATATTTCCAAAGACCAGAATGGCTCGCCACTTGCTATACTTCTTCCATGGACAGACGCAGTCAAACAGAACCGGCTCTCCCCTCTTCCGACCATGGAATCCGCAACCTCATCCTCGTCGGATTTGGCCTGCTCTGTTTCGTCAATATGGCCTGCTTCTTTCCTCATGTCCTCATGCCAGGTCTTGACCAGGAGCAATACAGGACATTCAACTTCTCCGCAACACTCACGGGGCTGGTGGCCGCTTTGGCCTATGCCCTGGTGTTGGCCCGTGGCGCGTCATCGCTGCCCGTCGTGCTGTCAGGAGTGGGGCACGGGGCCCTCGCCATCGGCATAGCCCTGGCAGGCATCGGCGATCCCCTGCTGGGAACGCCCTATGCAATGGCAGTTGGCGTGATCATGGGAATCGGCCTGTCGTTTTCCATGCTGTATTGGTTCTGCATGCTCTTTTTGCTTCCCGACTCTCAGGTCATGGGAGTGCAGGGACTTCAAGCTCTTGGCGGAGAGTTGCTGCTCATCGGCACGGTGGCAATCGGCGGCGCGGTCCTTCACGGGCTGCTTCTGGGTGCCGCTCTCGCTTCAGCCGCCTGCGCCGTCCTCTTCTACCGCCGAGCTGCAAACGCTGGATGGGCCCTTCCGAAGCCGTTGGGACTGCGAGGAGCGTTGGAATCGGCGGGCGGATGGAGCCGCATCTCCGATGCGGTCGCCTCTCCCTTTGTTGGCCTGGCCATCGTCTCCTTCCTCTACGGTGCCATCACGGCAGTGGTCATGGGGCCCGAAGGGTCGCCGCTGGCGGCAACGATATCGATGTGGGGTGCCCCGATCGGCGCCGTCCTGTTCATCGCCTGGTCGCTGGCAAGCAGGAGGAAGGACTTCGGCTTCGCCATGAAGACCTTCTTCTTCGTGCTCGTGTTTTCTGTTGCAGTCCTGCCGTTCGACGCCGTGTCGTTAGGCATGAGCGCTGGGTATCAAATATGCTCGCTGCTGCTGTTCTCCTACCTGATCATAACGTTGCGCCCGCAAGGGTATCGCTTCACGGGCATCTTTCTGGTGCTGGGGTACCTGGTCATGCGGGCATTCTTCCTCATTGGCATGTACCTTCCTCCCGTGTTTTCGGTCTCTTCGTATCAGGCGTTCATATCATCGACGTCCCTGATCCTGTTCTTGTCATACCTGCTCTTCGCGGGCATCCTCTTCTTCACAAGCAGGGAGCGGCGGCGAGACCGCAAGGAAACCCGCCGCGCGCTCGAGGAGCGGGATCTGCTGAAGGAACAGGAGCAGAATCAGGAGAAGCTGCAGGCCGCTGCCGGAAACGCCGCAGAGGTGGACCGTCTGTACCAAGAGGCCTGCGAAAGCATAGCCGAAGCAGCCGGCCTGACAAAACGCGAGACCGAAGTGATGGCACTCCTGGCAAAGGGACGCGACCTCGGGCATATCAGCCAGGAGCTTTACCTGGCACGCAACACGGTCAAGGGATACATCAAGAAGGTGTACACGAAGCTTGACGTGCACACCAAGCAGGAACTGATCGACATGGTGGAAGAAACCCGCCGAAACGGACAAAGCTGAACGGCGCCGCAAGCGAAACGAACCGTGCCAGAAAGTCCGCTGAGCCCCTCACCGCATCAAGACTGAAAGCGAACTCAGCCTCGCGCCCTCCGGAAAGGTGCCAACCTCTTCGCAGGAGGCGCGAACATCCAAACGATCTGCGGCAGCTGGCCTTACCATTCCCCAAGGAATTGCAATGCCTGGTCGAAGGCATCGGCCCGGCTTTTCGCGCATTCTTCTGGATGAGTGCGCTCCACCTTGAACGCCTTGAGCTTCGGCGAGCTCATGGGCACCATGATATGGCTGGCATAGCGGTACTCAAGGCGTTTGACGGGAAAGGGATGGCGCTGCTCCCGAAGCCGATCTTCCATTGCTTTGCATGCCGAGCAAGAGGGCCACATACGGTCTTCCGTCGGGCTGATCAGCAACACCGGACCCTTGATGTTTTCCACCGCGATGCGTGATCCTGCAGGAGCGGATGCAAGAGCACGCTCGTAGGCCCAGCAGAGGTCAAACTGCCGTTCGGTCACCAAACGGCGGACGACAGAAGCCTTGTGCAGCGTGAACCCCGGCACGAAGGGCGCGACGGGCGAGCCATGCCACGTCCAGCTGGACGCGCTCGAACAGCTTTTGCGCGGACCGCTCGTGCCGTTCGTGATGCCAAACATCACGTGGTCCAACGGTGAGAGCGCGATGGTGCAACCAATGTCTGGGATAAGCGAAGATGCCAGAAGCGCGAGCTCTCCCCCCTTCGAAATGCCATACAGCGCCACGTCGTCAAAGCCGATGCTCCGCAGATGCGACACTGCTCGTTCGATGGACTCAAGCGGCACCTCAACCAGTTCGGCAGGCAGGCCGGGCACGTTCCAATAGCACACGCCCAACGCCGTCAGGCCTCGCTCGGCAAACAGATGGCCAATATTCAGGGGGACCGCCTCAGTGCCTTCGCTCCCCCCAACAACTATGACCGCCTTGCCTGGAAACAAATTCTGTTCAGGATGGTGAAGATAGCCATGGAATCCGTCACGCGCCATTGTGAAGCGCTTGATTTTCCTCATCCATTCCTGGCTCGGGCCTTCAACCGTCCCTGCACTCCGTCGCATCTCGCATGCACCATCTTTCAATCGAGCGGCCTCATCCAACCACGCAGCAGCTTTTGCTGATAATTAGTTAGATTGATCTAACTATCTGAGTATAAACCTCTCGCGCCGCACCTGGCGTCCACGGAGGATCATTTACGAAAACAGGGAAACCGACCCGCGCCGTTTGGGTGTTTCGGAGACGAGGTTCAGGGCCTCGAAGACCGAGGCTCGCACGGCCCCTACTCGCCGGCTCGGGCACGTGCGGCGGCAATGTCCGCACGAAGCGCCTCTTCTTCTTCCACGCCAAACGCGTAGCTTATGACCTGAGGCTGGGTCTCGTCCTTGGGATCAGCCTGTTCCACCCGGACGAAATGGGCCTCAACACTCGTGAAGCCGCTCCGCAGGCAAGCGTAGGCGTAGCACTGGGCCTGCAGCCGATGCTTCTGCTCCAGCTGTTCAGCCCCCTCAGCCGTGCTGCCACCGGTCTTGTAGTCAACGATGAAGGCATGGCGGCTTTCCGGATCCTGGCAGAGCAGGTCTATCTCGCCTTCCAGCACCTCGTCTCCCAGGGCAACGCAGAACGGCACTTCGGGACACTGCTCCTCGTGGGAGAAGGCCTTGGCACACAGACGTGAGGATCGCCAGCGAGCGAAGGCGCTTCGAAGGCGTTCCGCGTCGCGCACGCCAAACTGGCGCACGATGGCCGCGAGGCGGAATTCGACCTCAGGCTCCGGAGCAGATGCGTGAAGAGCCAGCCATTCACAGGCCCGGTGGAGGGCGCTGCCGAACACGGTTGCCGCATCGGCATCGGACACCGGAGTGTTGGCGCGGGCCTCGTCCGGACGTGTCGGCGCCCGGTCGTCGTCGGGCCGCGTGGCGGGAAGGTGGTCGGCGTCCGAGGCAATGGCGGAATATGAGAAGAAATCGCTCCCACGGCGCGGCACGGCTGCCACGGGAATGTCGAGTGGGGTCAAGCGGGGCAGCACGATGGAGGCCGCCCTCTCGACAGGCGGTTGCGTCACCTTGTCAGCCTCATCCGCATGCCCCTCGCCCTCTTCGGGCGAAGAGACCGTCACGCGGTTCAGGTGCAACGGCATGCTGCCACCGAAATCGATGGCATCGTCGGCGGGAAAGTCACTTCCGCCGCCAGACAAGCCTGCAACGATATCGACCTGGACGCCCTTGAAGCCGGGACCGTCCTTCTTCACGCAATGCGAGAGCGACACGATCAAGGCTTCGCTGGCACGCGTGGCAGCCACGTAGAACAGGCGTCGCCGCTCCTCCTGTTCCTTCTGGCCACTCTGAGCCTTCACGGCACCCGCGAATTCAGCGGGAGTCCTCGCCTCGGCAGGGTTGTCGGTTCCGGGCTGGTATACATAGCCCCCGCTGATGCCCGTCGGCGTTCGGTTCGCGGCTTTGAGATCGAGCACCAAGTTGCACCCGTTCTCGCCCTCGCTCATGCTGCAAACCTCGGGACGCGAGGGAGACACATAGCAATCAGCCACGGCAACCAGCGGAAATTCAAGCCCTTTCGAGGCATGGACCGTCATGATGCGCACGGCTTCCTGCCCGTTCACGGCCAGGGCACCGGGCTTCTCCGTGCTGCCCGCACGCGCCTGCTCCATCTGACGAGACACCTGCGCCATGTCGAAGCCTCTCTCCTGCTCGGCCTGCTGGACCATGCGCACGTATTTCAGCACGTTGCCAGCTTTCGCCTGGCCTTCCACTCCCTCCGCCTGCAAGCGGGCAAGCCACCCCGACTCGGCCAGCACCCTGGCGAATATGACGCTCGGCTTCTCGCGCCCCAACCGTTCCACGGCGCGCCCCATCACGGCAAGCGCATGCTGCAGGAGGGGCGAGGGGTGCGCCGGAACGCGGTCGGCGCGATAGAAACCCAAGCCGATGTTCTGCTTGATGGGCATGGTTTGTCGCTCGGGCGTATGGGTGCCCAACTCCAACAGGTCCTCAGACGAAACGGGCAACACGTCGCTTGTGAGAATGGGCAGCAAAGCCTCTGAATCACTCGGATTCGCAAGGCAGCAGAGCAGGTTTTCACACAGCAGGACTTCGGGTGCCTCGAAGAATTTCGATCCGCCCGCCACGATGACGTCAAAGCCCCGCTCGCGAAGGGCCTGGGCATAGACGAGCGCGTGGGTCGTGGCCCCCAACAGCACCACCATCTCGCTGGGACGATGTCCGGCCTCGCGCAACGCCGCAAACCGGTGCGCGATGGCCTCGGCTTCGGCCCGCTTGGCATCGGCGGTCTTTGCCGCCCGATACCGGTACTCGGCCGAAATCACCTCAACCCGCGGCCCGCCGCCAAGCAGCACATGGCGGTCGGCGGGTTCGCCAGCGGGAGTTCTGAGGTCAAGGAACTCCTCAGGAAAGAAACCTGGCTGGCCGCAAACGGCACGGACAAAAGCCAGCACGTCGCCATGGCTGCGAAAATTGACGTCCAGAGACTCAAACCGCGCACCCACCACCGGCCCCGTCATATGCCGCTTATGGCGCAGGTACACGGCCACGTCCGCGCCTTGGAAGCGATAGATGCTCTGCTGCGAATCCCCCACCGTGCACAGATGGACGTTGTCCGTGCCGGCTATGCGCTCGATCATGCTGATCTGCAACTGGCTGGTGTCCTGGAACTCATCGACCATGACCAGCTTGAACGCATTCTCGTAGCGCCGGGCGATGTCGGGGTGCTCATCGAACGCCTGCAGGGTGCGCCGGATGAGATCGCTGGCGTCGAGCACCCCGGCCTCATCCTTCCGCTGCCGATAACGCCGTTCAGTCTCGCGTGCCAGGTCAAGCAGCGTGGCGGCGAGTGAGCGCGCCCGGACCTGATCGCGCTCCTTGCCTAGGCGATCCAGAGCGCACTGGACACGAAGCTGAGCCTCCTTCGCCTCCCCCCGGGCACGTGTCGGCTTCCCGAGCGAGGCGAACGCCTCCCCCACGTCATCCCAGGAAAGGTTGCGACGTTCCTGCACGAGGCCGTCGAGGATTTCGATGTTCCGCCTCATGAGCTCATCGTTCTGCCCGGTGAACGCATCGACGTCCTCCTCGCAGGCTTGCAGCAAGGCGCGCAGCGCCGCACGCGGATCGACGGGTTCTGGACCCAAGCCGAAGCCGTCCAACCCTGCGACGAGGACGCTGGCCTGGGACATGACCGTTCGAAGCATGCCGCCGACCTGATCCGTACCATATTCCTCAAACAGGGCGTCACGCAGCACCTCGGCTTCGGCATCCGTGCATCCGTCCTCCACCACCTCGGCGATCGAGGCGTTCAGAACTTCCTCCGCCTGCACGCCCATGACCAGCTTGAACTGCGGATCTATGCCCAGCTCCAGCGCATGGGCGCGCAGGATGCGCGAACACATGCCGTGGATGGTTGATATCCAGGCACCATCCACCTTCAATGCCTGATCGACGAGCCCCTCCTCGCGCAACGCCTGACGGACGCGCGCCCGTATCTCACTGGCAGCCTTGTCAGTGAAAGTGATGACGAGCGCCTCGTCGATGTCATCGAGGAAGGCATGCTCCCCTTCGCCGCTTCCCGGCGTGAGGGCGTGCACGACACGTTGCGTCAGCATGAAGGTCTTGCCCGATCCGGCGCCGGCGCACACCAGCAGGGGTCCCGACAAGTGCGTGACACAGGCGCGTTGTGGCGGGGTGAGGGAAGTCAGGTCCATCTAGCCCTCGATTCGTTTCTCGCACAGGGTGACGGGGCAGTACCGGCAGGCTTCAGGGCCCAGGGGCTCGGGAGCAATCTCTCCTGCCACCAGACTCTCCAAGCGGTGGGACACGGCATTCTCACTGGCCTCCAACAGCTCGTCGAAGGTGCTCACGGCTTCGAAGGCAACCCTGCTGCGATCTCGATCCTTGGCCGTGGAAAAAGGAATGGACTCATGCCCGACGAATCGCGCATCGTAGGCCCCCGCCACCCGACAGGCGAGAGGGTTCATATACAACGCAGCCACCACGTTGACGCCCAGAAGGTCGCGCGCGACCTTGGCATAGATGAGCGCCTGCATCTTGCGCGGCAGGACGAAAGGACCGGCATCGTCGGCACCGTGCTCGCTGTCTCGCACAAGATAGTCGTCCGAAAGCGAGGACTTGTAGTCTATGATGACCGCATTGCCCTCGTCGTCAACGTCAATGCGGTCGATCGAGCCTGTTATGAGGCATCCCGCGTAGGGCAGACCCTCCCCTTTGCCATATTCCCATTCAAAATACGTGGGCCGATACGTGGGCAGGAATTTCTCCTCGCAGCTCAAATAGCGCCGCAGCACGGGCAGCAGGCCGTCGCGCTGCCGACGCTCCCAGGCGTCAAGCGGCACATAGCGCTGGCGGTGTCTGCGACTCTCTTCGAATTGGGCACGGCTGCAATCCTCAAACACCTGACCGAGAATTTGTCGCGCCTGATCGAGATTGGCCGAGGTGGTCTTTCCGAGGCCCTGCTCGTTCATGGTGCTGGTGAACGAGCGCAACACCTCGTGGATGAATGTGCCCCGCTCCAGGGCCGAGAAACCTTCATCAAGCGTCTCGATGCGCAGGCGGCGCTTGGCGAACCATTGATAGGGGCATTCCAGATAGCTCTCAATCTGCGAAGGAGAGAGGAAGGGGCGGTCGAGATCGACCTGTCCCGGACGAGGCAGCACGATGAGGGAACGTGCCTCGTCACCGATCTTCCCGGTCTCAGGCGCCTCGATCGGCGCGCCCACCGGCAGGGACTCGCCGAGGACGTTGGCCTCAAGGTCGTTCTCGCCCGCCTGTTCCACAAAGCCAAGCAGAGACTGGGGTATGCCGAGGGTTCGGTCGATGCCCAGGTTGTCCGCGACATGAGGACGATAGCAGTCCACCACCTCCTCCAGCATCACGGCAGGATAGGAGGGCTCCGTCTTCTCGTCATTCAGGCTCCGCTCCAACACCACGGCATGGCGGGCACCGGAGAGCGTTTCGAAGAACGCGACGCGCGCAGCAAGAAGGGGATCGGCCTGCGACAGGCAGCCAAGCTTGTCCAACAGCGTTTCCAGTGACGTGACGTGCGGCTTCACGGGATAGTCGCGAGCGCTCAGGTTGCCTATGACCACCGCGTCCCAGCCAGCGCTCTGACCCCGGGCCGCCTCGTCCATGCCCATAAAGCTGACGCGCACGTCATCGCCCAGCGATCGGCTGATCGGCACGGAAACCTCCCGCAGCAGCCGCAACGCATCCAAGGCGTCAACCCCGGCCTCGGCTGCCGCCACGGCGTGGGCGTCAGCCTGGTCGAGCACCGCCAGCGCCTCATTGCGCGCAGCGGGATCGGTCGCATAGCGGCGTGCGACAAAGGAGCGCACGGCGGCGGTCGCGCCCAGGACATCCCGTTCCTCAATCAGCCCCACGACGCCTTTCAACCCGTCGGCCGCATAACCGGCAAGATCGCTCAACACCTCGTCGCGATCAATGAGGCGATCCCCGCGCATATGCGCGTCGCAATGGAAGGCGTTTCCATAGTAGGTGCCCAGAACGGGCCCAAAAAGATAGTCGGTAGCCTCACGCACGTCAGGATGCTCCTCAGCCACCAGGTCACAGAGCTGGGAGAGGGCTTTGCCCATCGAGGTCTGCGCACAGGGCACGCTGCCCGAAACATCGCATCCCACGCCGCGTTTCGCCAATTGGGGAGCTATCGCCTCAAACAGGTCCACGGGATCCTTGGACACCACGGCAATGTATCCATCATGTTCTCCCGCCACCCGCTCAACCACCCGCGCAACAAGCGTGTTTTCGGCGGACAGCCCCGCCGCGAAGGCAAAGCCGACCGCGCCGCCGGCAACGACCGGGGCCACTTCGTCGGTGCGCCCATAGATCACCCGCAGCAGGTCGGCAAGCTCCGGTACGCGCGGCGCGTCATCAGGAAGGAGCGTCCCGCCCGCGAAGGCGTGGGCACCCATGCGGTCCAGCAGTTCGGCACGCGCGCGAGGCAGAGCCGCCGGCAACGCATCCACCAGGGCAACCGCATAGCTTTCCAAGGCTTCCTGTTTCAAAAGGCACGACGCTTGACACAGCTCTATCATGCCCCGTCGCTCCAAATCAGCCACATAGTCCTTCAGCAGGCCGACGACAGCCCGTTCCCGTTCGGAAAGTCCAACCCCCTCGTCCAGAAAGGGCAGGGCCACCTCCGCAGCTCGGACCATCAGATCCAACATTCCCGGAGTCGGAGCAAGCAGGCCCGCGTACGAGCCCTCCTGAAGCAGGCGCCACACCATCATGCGGCGGTCCAGGCTTCCAACGGGAGTCCTCCCGTCACCGTGCAGGTCCCAGAGGTCGTTCAGCCATGAGGACAGCGTGGACACGGCAACGCCGAAGCCCTGCCCCGTCTGAGCGAGAGCGCGCCGATGCCGCAGCACGTCAGTGTAGCTGTCCACAAGCAGCACGGGCCGCTTCCGCGCGGCCCCCTGCTCATCGATAAAACGATACGCCGCCGCCTCGGCAGCCGATCGGTTTGGATGATGTTCGATAGTCAAGGACATGGTCTCATTGTACTACGGACAGCCACAGCCGTTGTCGCGAGGATCGCATTCTCCGAGGAGGCGGACCTGGCAATGGCGCGTCGGGCGGGGAGCATCAGGAGCGCACGCGAGTACCGGCGGCGGAGTAGCAAGAAGCCGCCGAGACCTCCCCGACGGCTCAAGCACCTCTCAGCGGAATTCGACGCAGATCACGTCTCCCGCCGCAGGTCGTGCGGTGCCAGGGCCCGAGGGCATCATGTAGTAGGCATTGGCGGCACGTTGCTCGGAAGAACCGGGAGACCCACCCGCCGGATGCGCAATCAGCATGCCGTCCTCCCCGGCCTCCACGTTGAGGAACTTGATGCTGAAGAACACCGCGCCCTCGTCGGTTGCCTCAAGGGGGCGCGCTTCTCCGGGAAGGGGAACGGCGGGATCGGGTTTGGAAGTTCCAGGCCCACCCGCAGGAAATGCCTCGGCCAGACGCACCGGCACGCGCTTCGGCGCCGGATCCATTCCCAGAAACCTGCACATGAGGGGACGCAGATAGAAGTTGAGGGTGAACGACGCACCCCAGGGAGGACCGGAAATGCCCACGATAGGAGTGCCTTCGACCAGGGCATACGAACTATGATGGCCGGGGCCGTGATTCGTCTGATGGCAGATGACCTGGCCAATCTCCTCAAGCTGCTCAACCGACCAGTCATCAGAACCCTTCGAGGAGCCGGCGTTCAGCACCACGATGTCGGCCACCTCGCAGGCCTCCTGCACCGCACGGCGGATGGCGTCAGGATCGTCGGGAACGATGTCGAACGGGACAAACCGTCCGCCCCATTGCTCCACTTTCCCCTTGACCAAAAGGCTGTTCGTTTCGATGTTCTTGCCGAGGGCGATGGTACCGCCGGGGGTGACCAGCTCGTTTCCCGTGGGAATGAACGCAACCCGCGGCTTGCACACCACCCGGACAGCGGCAACGTTGCCGTTGGCAACACGGGCACTGTCGTCAGGAGTCATGGCCCGCCCGGCAGACGCCAGCAGATCTCCCGGCTTCATGGTGCTGCCAGCGGGACGCGTGCCCGCAAAACGGCGGGACGGTGCGGCATCTATCCGAACGTGCTGCTCGTCTTCGGAAACCACCGCATGTTCAACCACGACCGCCGCGTCAAAGCCTTCGGGCATGGCGACGCCCGTGTTGGCAAACTCCCAATCCACGCCCCGCTTCCACGCAGACGTGTCGGGAAGGTCCCCTTCGAAATCTTCCCAGTGCACCGCGATGGAATCCATGCAGCAAGTCAAGCAGTTCGGCACCTCGACGCGCGCATAGACATCGAAGGCAAGCACTCGCCCCACCGCCTCGGCAACGGAGACCATCTCGGAACGCTTGAGGCGAGCTTCCCGCGCGTGGGTTTCACCATCCCATAACGCGGGCGACGCAGAAACGCCTGCCCAACCAAAACCATCGCCCAGTTTCTCGATGATCTGGGCGACGGCATCCTCCCTCGAAAGCTCGACATGATGCGAATGGTCTCTCATGGCCTCCCCTTCTCCCCGCAGTCAAAGCAGTGTCGGACCGGTTGCCCAACCCGTCTCATGCATGACATACGGCATCCTATTCTTGTCCAGAGATATTCTCTCATGATAATGAGGCCCTGCGGGCAATGCAAAGGAAATCCGATTTTAAGGAGCAAAGGGATGCCGCCATTGGCTCGCTATTCTTTAGCCAACATTTTGCCCACCATACGGCCAAAGGTCGCACAACGCCCTGCATTAATGCCCGCCGCCAGGTTCGGATAGGTGCCTGCGTAGAAACCGCCTTGATCGTTGCCGATCACACGCACACCTTCGAGAGGAGCCCCATTCCGATCAAGGGGCTGCAGCTTGTCATTCACCGTAATGCCATCGAGCGTGCACAGCGTAAGCCCGCAGGATTTCACCGTGCCGTAGAAAGGAGGCGTACGCAACTCGCTCAGACGGAACTCCTCCTTGCCGAAATCAGGGTCGCGTTTGGCATCAAAGTTTTCGTTTTGCCGGGCACATGTCGCGAGGAACGTTTCCTTCTGCTCAGCATTAAAGCCCAGTTTGCCAGCAAGCTCCTCAAGCGTGTCGGCTTTCTGGATAAAGCCAGCCTCCACATCCGCTTCGATCTCTTCGACGAGGGCGTCTTCCATGCCGGGATACGCATCATGATCCGTACCTTCACGATAGGTGATGACGGAACAGCCCGTCGTATGGAACCGATAGATGTCGTCCTTCCAGTTTCCATCCCAAACCTGATGCCAGAACCGATCTCCTGGCGCACGTTTGGAGGAGGCACTCATCACGAAATCATAGGGAGCACTTTCGTTATGAAAACGACGTCCTGTCGAGTCGACACGCAAGAATGGCTGCGAGCTATAGAAGAAATAGCCGTAATCGGTGCCGGTGCTATAGGGATCATCCATAGGCTGGCCCTCACGCAAAAGACAGCGGTTGAAGGTCAGCGACGTGTGCACGGCGTCCTGCGCCGCACCAGCCCACAAAAGAGCCTTGATGCCGTCGCCCGTGCACGTGGGAAAGGCGTCGAACGTTCCCAAGCAAGAAAGCCGAGTCGGCTGCAATGCGGCATACATTTCACTGTTGTAGGCATAGCCGCCTGTCGCCACGACCACGCCCTTGGACGCATTGACGCGGATCATGCCATTTTTACCCTCAGCATAGACCCCCACGACGCGACCATCCTCAACGATCAGGCATTTCATCGATGTCTCAAACCGTTCCTCGCATCCGGGAAACGAAGTGATATAAGCGTCGATGACCTTGGCAACACCCTGCTCACGAGATGGATACTCGCCATTGGTTCCGTGTCCTGTCGGCCATTCATGGTACGCCGTGCCGTCTGGCATGCTCCATTCCAGCTGCACCTCGATGTCATTCTGTGCCATGAGGTCGGTATACCAGTCAATGGCTTCGCCGGAGTTCTCCGCCCACAAGCGCACAAGCTTCGAATCAATCTGCCCAGCTGCATAATGATCCATGTCGTTGACGATGTCAGCACTATCGATATTCGCGCCACGCGCCTGCTGAAGCTTTGAATTCACGGCGCCCAAGGCCGACGAGCGAACGGAATTGCCAGTCGACGACTTCTCGATCAACACAGTCTTGAGGCCACTTTCGGCGGCTGAGGCCGCTGCAAAGTATCCCGAAGTGCCCGCACCGACCACAAGAGCTTCGCAGTCAATCGTCTCGACGCAGTCGGCATCGCTGATCTGAGGAGCCTGGCCCAACCAGTCAATGTTCGCCTGAGGGCTGGAAGAGGCACCCGCATCCGCCCCCTCTTCACCCTTTGCCTTCGGCGCACATCCCAACAAGCTCGAAGCAGCAGCGCACGTCCCGACCGCCAACGCTCCCTGAAGAAACGAGCGGCGATCAACCACGGTGACACCTTGCACATTCCTGACTTTCTTTTCCATATCTTCCCTCCTGATCGATGCCTCGCAACATTTGCCCCATTCGCATCTTCAACCCTGCCGCGCAAGCCACAGCTCGTCTTTCACGGTGCCTCTACGCTTGTTGAATGCCCTTTCTCAAGCGGAGCAAAGACGTTCATATTCTTTTCTTTCGTTCAATGAAAAACATCGCCTGAAGACTGGGTTCGTCTGTTTTCACCTAGAATAGGTGATGAAAAGACCTGAACCTTCCCTATGATGATGAACAGGAGAGAAGGAAAGACAAATCCGTGGTCACACCGGATGAGTTCAACATCACCCAAGGAGGATTCGAAGATGGGGTCTTCTGCGCTTCCCAAGACCGGCCTCATGACCCTGCTCTCAAGCTTCGAACGTTACCTGAAAGCTCGCTACTTGGGTATCGGCTTCGTATGGGCCTGGATATACTGCTCTTACGACACCTCCGCCATATACAGCGGACGCGAAGGCGTTGGCATCAACGCCGATCCCTCTTGGCTTGCGTCTGCAACCACGGTCGTCATCGTTCTGATTGCAGGCGGCATCGTCCTGCGCAACCGAGACCTCACGCGCCTTGCATGGATGCCTATGGTCGCGCCCCTTTCCGTTGCCATTGGCACCCTGTTGTCGGGGCTCGCCCCGCTGACGTCGCTTCCCCCCGAGCCTCTCGCGCTCATAAGCGGCATCATGACGGGCAGCGGGTCAGGAATGCTTTATCTGCTGTGGGGACAGACGCTCTCTCGACTCGACATCGAGCAGATAGAGGTGGTCATCCCCGCATCCTCTTTCGTCACACTTCTATGCTCGTTGGTGTTTCCTTATATCGGAGGCCTGTTGGGGCTTGTTGCCGTGGCAACCTTGCCGCTCATATCGGGATTTCTGCTCTTGGTCTGCCTCCGTGACAAAAGACCGGCTCGGACCCTTCCCTCTGCACCAGAGGCGCTTGACAAGCCGGCGACCGCCGCAGTCCTACGAATATCTCTGGTGCTGGCCGCTTCTTACTTCATCATCGGATGCCTCGGCGCGCTGAGCGAACCCCGAGACCAACTGCAGGTGATTTCGGGGTTCGATGCGTCGACGTTCATAGGATCGGGGTTCGGCCTCGTGTTGGCCATCGCTTTCATCCTCTTCTCTTCAAGAATTGACTTCTCGTCGCTCTTCCGATGGCTTTGCCCTCTGCTCGTGCTGGCAATCGCACTCTTTCCGTGGCACGACGTAATTCCCGATTTCATCTCGTCGACCATCCTGTCCATCGGTGACACGTCTCTGCAGGTGATCACCTGCATCTATGTCATCGTCCTCGCCAAACGCCGCCTCATCCCCGCTATTCTGGGCATCGGCTTAAGCCAAGGATTTGTGCAGCTGGGAGTTCTTGCTGGCAATCTATTTGGCGTCCGTCTCGCGGAACCTACAATGCTCGACAGTCCTGGCATGACCGCCCTCATGCTCGCGCTCATCTGCCTCCTATGTTTCAGCACCCTGCTCATTCCCACACGGGAGACCCTCCGAGCAATGCCAGCGCCCCGTCCTACGGCAGATACCGATGATCACAAATCCTATCGAGATCACGTCTGTGCGTTGCTTTCCCAACGGCATGGGCTTTCTACGCGGGAGAGCGAAGTTCTTGCTTATCTCGCCAAAGGGCGGTCACAACCCTATATTAGAGAAGAGCTCCTGCTTTCCAAGAACACCATCGCAACCCACGTGAAGCACATTTATCAAAAACTCGGGGTTCATTCGAGGCAGGAGCTTCTCGATCTATTTGAGACCTCTTAGCAGGAATCGACGAGAGGGCAAGCAAATATTTCCACGCATGTCTCTTATTGCGCAAGCTCCTTATGATAGGAAACGGACCCCCGCTCCATAGAATGCTCCTCTGAGATCACGCAACGTGACCAGTCCGTCAAATTGTCGCTGGCTTGGCGTGCCGAGCACGAAAGTTTACTGATTTGACAGCGTCTCGATGCTGGCCTGGGGGCTCAAATCCAGGCGGCGGAGCGTTTGGGCATTCAGGGCGACGATGACGGTGGAAAGAGACATCAGGATTGCCCCGATCGACATCGGCAGCACAAATCCTATCGGAGCCAACACTCCGGCAGCAAGCGGGATGGCCACCACGTTGTAGCCGGCAGCCCACCACAGGTTCTGCTTCATCTTGCGATACGTGGCCCTTGAAAGAAGAATGACCGAAAGCACCGAACGCGGATCGGAGCTCGCGAGGACCACCCCCGCCGAGGCGATGGCGACATCCGTCCCCGCGCCAATGGCAATTCCCACGTCTGCCTGGGCGAGCGCAGGCGCATCGTTCACCCCATCGCCCACCATGGCCACACTATGGCCCTCGGCTTGGAGACGCTTGACCTCGGCAGCCTTATGCTCCGGACGCACTCCGGCAAACACACGGTCAATGTCAAGGCTGCGAGACACGGAATCAGCCACTGCCTGAGCATCCCCCGTGATCATCATCACCTGCAAACCGAGGGCATGCAAGGCAGCGACTGCCTCGCGCGATTCCTCCCGTATCTCGTCGGTCAGCTTGAGCGCCGCGACAGTTTTCCCATCGACGACAACGTGAAGGATTATGGCACCTCCGCCTTTCCAGTGTTCCGCTATGGGCAACTCATCCAAACCCTCTTCGGCAAGCAAATAGGGTCCGCCGACCCGAACCTGTTGCCCAGACACGACGGCAGTGACTCCCACCGCCGGAGACGAGGTGAACTCCGTCGCCTGGGGCACGTTCAGCTTCCGCTGTCCGGCATACGCCACAATCGCCGTCGCCAGAGGATGCTCCGAATCGCCTTCCGCAGCGGCGGCGAGGGCAAGCGCCTCATCGGCCGAGAGGCCGGCATCGGGAGCAACCTCGACCTGCGCCACAACAGGCTTGCCGCTGGTCAAGGTGCCGGTCTTGTCGAAAAGCACCGTGTCGACCGTGCGCATGCTCTCCAAGGCCAGGCGGTCCTTCACCAGCACGCCGCCCTGCGCCGCTCGCTCGGTCGCTATGGAGACGACCAGGGGTATCGCCAGACCCAGCGCATGCGGGCAGGCAATCACGAGGACGGTGATGGCACGCACCACCCCTTCAGACGGCACGCCCGCGACGCTCCAGGCCAGCATCGTCACAGCCGCTGCTCCCAGAGCAATCCAGAACAGCAGCGTGGCCGCCCGGTCGGCTATGCGCTGTGCCCGCGATGACGAATTCTGGGCATCGGTCACCAGCCGCTGAATGCCCGCCAGCATAGTGCCGTCGCCCACGGCGGTGACTTCGATGCGAATGGAAGAATCGGAAGCGATGGTTCCCGCAACCACAGCATCGCCCTCGCTGCGTCTGACCGTTTGGGACTCTCCGCTGATCATCGACTCGTCCATACTGGCAGAACCGGAAACGATTCGCCCGTCGGCAGGCACGCGACCACCCGGCCGAACAACGACGATATCGCCGACCTTGAGCTGGGAAGGAGAAACGACACGAACCTCATCGGCCTCAACGACCTCTGCCTTGTCGGGCAAAAGCGCCGCCAAGGAATCGAGTGCCGAGGTAGTCTGCGCCAACGAGCGCATTTCCAGCCAATGCCCCAACAGCATGATCACAATCAGGAGCGCAAGTTCCCACCAGAAATCAAGCTGGCCGTCCAACAACCCCAGGCTCGAGCCAAGCGATGCGAGAAACGCGACCGTGATGGCCATTGCAATGAGCAGCATCATGCCCGGCCGCCTGGTGCGTATTTCATGAACGGCACCCGTCAGGAATGGCCATCCGCCCCAAGCGTACATCACGATGCCGAACAGCGGCGACACCCATGGCACCCACGGTGCGTCGGGAAGCGCGTAACCCACCAGCATGGCGAACATCGGTGAGAATCCGATAGTCGGCACGGCAAGAACAAGCATGATCCAGAACAGGGTGCGAAAGCGAGTGGCATGAGACTGGTGGCCGGTACCTTGATGACCTGCATGACCGGCACCTTCGTGGCCTGCAGGGGCATCATGCCCAGCGTGACCTTCGTGTCCCGAACGGCCCGGGGAATCCCCCTGGCCGCTATGAGCGCCATGGGCGGACTGTCCCCCATGACCCCTGTCATCCCCATGAGCTTCATGGTTCGCATGGTTCAAGGAATTCGTTTTGTGACTGGAATCAGCCGCGGGAACGTCGTGCCCACCACCGTGTTCCTGGTGAGCCCCATTCTGCCGATGCGCTTGATGGCGCTTGTCGTCTGCGGGGACGTTGTCTTCCATGGGCCCAGTATAGCGTTTTGGAACGTGAAGGGAAGCCGTTGGCAACCTATCGTGACCCAACGTTGCCGCTTGATGCCAAAGCTTCGACCAGGCCTGCATCAGCAGACCTCCGACATGGCTGACGCCACGTCGCACGTGCCGTCTTCCCTCCTTTGGCCGGAACCGGAATCGACGGGAAGCTCACGGCCAAACTTGACGCATCAAGCTGGAGGAAGACCGTCGGTCGAAAATGGCATAGAATCCGGGCCATCGCCGGAAGCCGCATCAAAATCCAACTCGAAATGCGGATCGGGTCGACCCCAATGACGGACGACAACCTCAAGAGGCAACACGGTAAGCCTACTGCCGGGACCCTGCAGCGTCACCTTTTCCCCATCGTGCGACACGACCGTCCGTCTCGTGCAACCCCATAAACTGCGCAGCGGTGCGCCGCTTAGTGGAACGCATCTCGATCGAGCAAAGGCAGGCCCCCGGCGTCCAACAAATCAAAGCCAAGGAGCCTGCCTTGTCGCTTGAGGCTCAGATCATTTCTGATGCGATAATCTGAGCCGCCATTTCACCGACATAGACGGTCGGGGCCATGGTGTGGCCACGGTTCACCTGGGGCATGATGGAGGCATCCGCAACGCGCAAGCCCTCCACCCCGCGCACGCGCAGGTGCGAGTCAACCACTGCCAGGGGATCCCGCTCCACGTCGCCGATGCGTGCGGTGCCCACCGGGTGGAACACGGTGCTGGCCTCATTGCGGATGAACTCCTCGATAGCCTCATCGTCAACGCCCAACGCCGGATGGGCGTACTCGGTATAGGGGGACAGCCCATCGGTGTAAGCCAAGCGCTGCGTGTAGCGCACTCCTTCGATGAACCGTCTCATGTCATCGGGATCATCGAAATAGTTGGGGTTGATGATTGGCTTGTCGTGAGGATCGTTCGAGGCAAGCAGAACGTTGCCCGTGCTCTTCGGCTTCATCAAGACCACGGGGAACGAGTAGCCGCTGCGAGCAGAAACGTCGTCCACCTGCGCGAATTCGCTCTCGGATCCGTCTGCGGAATGCACGTACTGGAGGATTATCTCGAAATCAGGCCCCACGTACGCGCCATCGCTCGACACCAGCCCTGCCGCCGGCCCAGGGTAGTAGCTTGAAGGGCCCGCATGGTCTTCCCGCCACTCCTCGATCGACCATTCGCTTGTTGGGTCGAAGTGCGAATCCGGTATGTCCATCCCAGCCGGAGCAACAAACTTCATCACCACCATCAGGTGGTCATTCAGGTTCTCGCCCACGCCGGGCACGTTGGCAACAACCGGCACGCCATGGTCTATCAGCTCCTCCTCAGGGCCCACGCCCGAAAGCTTCAACAGCTGTGCGGTGTTGTAGGTGCCGGCGGAAAGAATGACTTCCTTGTTCGCCTGGATCAGCCGATACGTGCCCTCGTACTCAACTTCCACGCCCGTGGCCATGGTGCCCTCGAACGTCACCCGGCGAACGAACGTGTTGGGCTGCACGGTCAGGTTCGGCCGAGCCCTGACCTCTTCCGACAGGTAGCTGTCAGCAGGCGTATGCCTCACGTTGTCGATGTAGTCCTTCTGGACGACGCTGGCACAATAGTTGTCCTCGCCTTGGAAATCGCCGACATCCCCGAACCCGGCCTCCTTGAAGGAGTCGAGGAGGGCGTACGTGAAATCCGTCGGAAACGCCGAATCCTCCAAGCGGACCATGCCGTCCTTGCCGCGATATCTGGTTGGACCGAGGTCAGTGTCCTCGATCTTCTGGAACATCTCCAGCGCCTTGTCGAAATTCCAGCCTTCGGCGCCCTGCTCCTCCCACGCGTTGTAGTCCTCTTTCGTCCCACGCATCCAAAAGCCGACGTTGATGCCCGTGGAGCCGCCGACCACGCGACCGCGCGGATGATATATCTTTCTGCCGTTCAGGCCTTCCTGCGGCGTCGTTTCGTATTGCCAGTCATAGTCTGTTCCCCAAACCATGAAAAAGGCTCCCGGGGCACGCGAGAGATCGTTCGTGTTCTCGTCGCCAGCTTCCAGCAGCAATACGGATACATACGGGTTTTCGCTCAGCCTCGATGCCACAACCGGCTCCGCGGCGCCAGCGCCCACCACGATATAGTCATAGGATCCCATCGATTCCATCGCACTCTCCTTTCTTTCTTCCGCTGTGAAACGACAGCGGAAAGCGAACTCAAAGCGAAGCCATTATATTGGCGCATTTGGCCCCGGAGCCACTTGTTGTGAAACTGAGTCTTTGCCTCCACAATGCCAGTTTCTCAGACACAACACCGCCATCATTTGTGGTCGGTGCCCCATTATTTGACTTGATGGAAAATGCGAAAATGGCGCCTATGACCCGCATGAAGAGAGGACGGTGCTCTCGGTGTTCTCGGTGCTTGCATCCTTCTCATGTTTCACGTGAAACATTTGTTCCCCTTTAAAGCCAATCGAAGCAAACTCAAGCCCCTGCAGCCTGCGCGCCCATCCGGCACAGGCATCCGAGAATTCACTGCCCAATCCGCAAGCGCAAGAACAAGCGGCGCAGACAACTCCTCCCCGCCTAAGCCGTTTCGCCATCCTCGCGCAAGGACTGGCCTTGTCCCTCAAGCACGAGCGGCATGAAAATGACATCGACGATTTCGGCCAACACGGCATCGGAAACAGGCTCCAACTTCGTGATGAGTTCGCATTTCACCAGATCAATCGGCAATGAGACAATGCGCGGCGGCAGGTCGTCCGTGGCGATCTCCCCCCGAAGCTTCGCGTTCCGCAGCATCTTCCTTAGTGCCTGTGTGATCTTGCCTTCCGATGTCCGCTCGGCATGATGCTGCAGGGCCGTGCTCATGAGACGCCATACCTGTGGCTCGCTCATGAGGCCACGGATTGTCTGCGTGCCGAGCGCGGCAAGCGGAGCGACGCGATCATGCAGGTAGGAGAAAACATCGTCGCGCAGACTGCCGGTGTCGGGGATCTCGTCGGGGATCTTGGGGAGACGCATCTTGATGGTCGTCATCATGAGTTCAGTCTTGTTGGACCAGCGGCGATAGAGGACCGCCTTGTTCGTTCCCGCCCGTTTCGCAACGCTTTCCATCGTCATTTGCGTATAGCCAACCCGAGAGAGTTCCTCCCATGCCGCATCGAGAATCGCCTGTTCAAGGGTATCGCCACGACGGCGCGTGCCCCCTTTCGCCTCGTCCATTCCGCCTCCCTCATTCGGCCATGCAGTTGAGTTCAAATCTTGTGAAGCTTCGTGAAGCATTCACAAGAAACGTAAAGTTTCCTATTGACAATCTCCTTGTCAAGGGTACCATATGCCAATTAGAAACACAACGTTTCTTAAAGGCTAAAGGAGAGAAATCGATGGGCGCGAATGCAGCAGAAGCGACAAAGGAAAAGCTTGACCCGACCGTGCTGAGGGCGGCAATCATCCTCGTCGTCGGAGCACTTGCCCCCCTGTTCGACACGACGATGGTCAATGTTTCGCTTCATACCATCGCGACCGAAATGGAGACGGGGCTTTCAGATGTGCAGTGGGTCACAACGGGATACGTGCTGGCGATGGGGTTGACCGTGCCGCTGTCGGGTTGGGCCACCGACCGTTTCGGCTGCAAGCGTGCCTACATTGCCTCAATCGCGATCTTCCTGGTGGGGTCCATCCTCGCCATGCTGTCCTGGAACATCCAGAGCCTGATTGGGTTCGCCGTCGTCCAAGGGATCGGAGCAGGTCTGCTGATGCCGACGCTGCAGACAGAACTCGTCCAGATATCCGGCGGCCGCAACCTTGGAAAGATCATGTCTCTCATCAGCATTCCTGCGCTGTTGGGGCCGATTCTCGGCCCGGTGTTGGGCGGGCTCATTGTGAATAGCCTGAGCTGGCGAGCGATCTTCCTCATCAACATCCCCCTTTGCCTCGTCACGATTCCGCTGGCCCTGTGGGGACTGCCCAAGGACAAGCTCTCAGGCAGAAAAGCGTCACTCGATGTGCGGGGAATGCTCTTGCTCTCCCCCGCGTTCGCCCTCCTCGTCTTTGCTATCGCCCAAATCGCCACCTACGGAACCATAGAAGACGCGGCGGTCTTCATCCCCCTCGCCGCAGGAATTGCGCTCCTGGTGCTTTATGTCGTCTATGCCCTGAACACGAAGCGGAAGCCAGTCCTGAACGTGCGGCTGTTCAAGTCGGTGAATTTCTCGGCATCAAACATCTTGCTGGTCCTCTGCGGCATCGTGACGAACGGGGCCATGCTGATGCTCCCGCTGTACTATCAAGAGGTGCGCGGGGCAAGCGCCCTGTACGCTGGCCTTTGGCTTCTTCCGCAAGGGATTGGCATGCTGTTGACCAGGAGTTGGGCGGGACGGGCTGCTGATCGGGGGCAGACGCGCGCCGTGATCCTCATGAGCCTCGCCAGCATCGTCATCGGCACGCTGCCGTTTGCCCTTGCCGGCATGGACACGAATTATCTCATTCTGACCGCTGCCTTGCTGGTCCGGGGAGCGGGACTTGGCGGACTGCTGATCTCCATCATGATGTCTGCCTACACCGGGATTCCCAAAGAGCAGGTCACCCATGCGAGCATTTCCACCAGAATCTTCCAGACAATTGGCGGAGCGTTCGGAACCGCCATCCTGACGACCGTGGTGCAGCAACAGATGATCGGCCATGAAGCCACCGATCTGCAAGCCTTGGCACGTGCGTTCGACCTGTCGTTCTGGTGGGCAACAGCTTTCGCCGTCATCGCGGTGATTCCTGCCCTCCTGCTGGCAGGACAGGGCAAACGCAAGACCAAGGAACCAAAGCCGGAAAGGGTGGAAAGCAAAGCGGCCGGGGAACAGCTAACGGGAAGCAAGACGCTCGGCTGAAGGAGGCAAGTCCCGAGCGCCATCGCCCGCTTGACACGTCAGCATCAACAGGGCCCCAGCCAGACAACCAGCCTATCGAACCGCAAGGCGCACGGCACGGGCGGTGCACACGGCTGCAATAAGCTTGACCGCGTCAACAATAACAAACGGAGCAATGGCCGTCAGGAAGGCCGCAGCAGGATCCAACGCCGCCACAGCCATGAGCTGCACCCAGCCACACAGGTATGCGATCGCCAGGAAGATCAATCCTGCAATCAAGTCAGAAGCAAACTCATGGCGTTTTGAAACTCCCCCTTTTGCCATGCGAGATCGAGCGCCCTGAAGAAACACGAGGGCAATCGCCGCACCTAACAAGAACCCCCAGAGGAAGCCGCCGGTCGGACCCACCAACATGCCAATGCCACCGCGCATGGATGAAAACACCGGCAGGCCAATGGCACCCAGCACCAGGTATCCGGTGATTGCGGCCATGCACTCCCGCGGGCTCAGAACCAGAAGCGCAAACACCATCACGAACGTTTGCAGGGTAAACGGCACCGGGCCCAGGGGAATAGACACCCATGAGGAAACCGTCATAAGGGCAATCGCCAGTCCGACGAATGCAATCGAGCGTGTCCTCGAAGCGTTGCCTGTCATCTTTTGTGCGCCATCCATCTACCTGCATCTCCTTGTTCGAAAGCCATATCGAGGTGCCCATGGTAGCGTTTGCGGCATTCCTTGTGAACCGCGCAATTCCAAAGAGGGTGACAATAGGACCGGAAGCCCCTTTGCCGCTCTGCGTTTTCGGATAGGCCGGAATCGTTCGCGCACCGCAGACATGCCTGGTAAATGACTCCTCGCTGTTTCCGGTGCGGGACTACGCCTTTGCGGCCCCTCCGCCGTTCCCTCCCTACCCGACGCCATCTGTCTGCACCATGGCACAACCCGTCCGGGGACGGGGACGGGGACGGGCCGGGGTGCCGCACGACCCGCTGGCGGACCGCCGGAAACAGCGAGGGGCCAAGAACATTGCCGAAGGGTTGAGAATGTCGCTCCCCCTTCGGGCGCAGCACCCGACAGGAGGATGAAGCCACAAGACGCTGCAGGGACAGCAGGGTTGGGT
>JAEZDJ010000017.1 GCA_023429565.1 Actinomycetes bacterium | reverse complement strand
CCTATGGGCTGTCCTTCTGGTCCTCGGGCTACTCCATGGCGCTGTACATCGACGGTGTGGAGATGGCGCGTGCCGGAACCCCCGGCGTCTCGCGAGAAGAGACCGAGCCGCTCGTGAGCAAGCGCGTGACCTATTTCACCCCGCAGAGCGAGACGGTCGAGATTGTGGTGCAGACGGCAAACTTCGTTCATCAGGAAGGAAGCCGCGCTCCCACGTTGACCATCGGCAGTGCGGAGGGCATTGCGGCCTATGAGCGCAATTCTGATTTGAGGATGGGTGTCGTGTTCGGATGCCTGATGACCGCCTTCCTCTATCATCTCGCCGTTTTCCTGCTGAACCGCAAGCAGGTTTCTTCGCTGGTTTTTGCCCTTCTGTGCTTGCTTCTGGCGCTCGCTTCGGGAGATTTCCTTGCACGGCTGTTTCCTGACTACAGTTGGCAGCTCTCCATTCGCATGGAATACCTCACCTACCTTTTGGCGGCTGCGGCATTGACCTTGCTGGTGAGGCTTCTATTCCCCCGCGTGCGGTACCGAGGGGGATTTCTGCTGTACCTCGCTTTATGCGGCATCTACGGCGGCGTGGTCATCTTCACGGATTCCGTGTTCTTCACCGGTCTTCGCACGGGGTTCCAGGCGCTTTCTACGGTCATGATCCTGTATGGGATTTTCTTTATCGCTCTCACGCTCCGGGAGAAGAAGTTAAAAAACGTGCTCGCCTTCGTCGGCGTCCTGTTCCTGTCGCTGTTCATCGTTGCCGACATCCTGCTGCGCTACGACGTTGTGGCGGTGGGCTTCCTCGCAGGGGAAACGTTCAATGCCGCCGGAGGCATGGTGATGTTCGTGTTTTGCTATGCGCTCGTGCTGTCCCTGGAGCAGGCTGAGGTCAACGCGAGGCTGGAGGAGTCCCGGATGGCGTTGGTCGCGGCGGAGGAACGTTACGAGGATCTGGAAAAGAAGCATGCCCTTGAACGTCGACCGTTTGCCAACATAGCTGACTTTGGGTTGACCAGACGCGAGGCGGAAGTTACGCTTTTGCTGTTGGATGGGAAGACGCGTGATGAGATTGCCGAACTGCTGTGCATCAGCATGGGCACGGTGAACTCCCATTGCTCTAACATATATCGGAAGACACGATGTAGAAATGTCGTCGACCTGGTGCGCCGATTGCGGCCTGATGCGGATGAAATGTCGCAGGCGGCGGGTTGACGGGGAAAAGGGGATTCCTCTTGCTGGAAATCATTGGTTCCAATGATATTAATAAAGACGAACTCATAGTAAAAAGAGAAGGAAGTGTTGCTCCCCCTGCTTTTCTGTAGCCGGAAGCGCGAAGGCGTAAGGTTGCAGCGGCTGGGGTTATGACAGGCATGTCGGACGAGAAAGGTTTTCCATGGCAATGAAAGCTTCCCGCACCCTTGAATTCGTTGGAGATTCGGCGAGTGATTCTTCGCGAAGGAGGTCTCCTGTGCGTCGTATCTGCTCATGGCTGCTCTCCTTCATGCTTGTCTTTTCCTTGGCTCCCATCTCTTCGCTGGCTTATGCCGCCGATTCGGGTGCCTCGGGGGCTGCGGCGTCATCTGCGAAAGACGAGATGCTTTCCGATGAGGCCATTGACCAGATGCTTGCGGCGGGACCGTACGAAGAAGGAAGCGTACTCGTCGTGGTGGACAACACCGTGGCAGCACGGAACGACGGGGCACGAGCGCGTGGGCTGGACATCCTCGATGCCGCCGAGCCCCTTATGGATGCCTCGACCGGGACGATCGAGCAGACGATTGAGTCCGAAACGGGCAACGCGCAAAACGCGTCGATGCTTCGTTCGAATGGCGATGCCGAAGGTGCCGCCACCATCAAGCTGGTGACCCAGGCGGGCATGTCCACCGAGCAGCTGCTTGAGGCCCTGCGCGACGACCCACGCGTGATCGTCGCTGAGCCAAACTACACTTACTCGCTTGTTGATCCCGATGAGGCCAGCAGTATCGACATCTCTTCGTACATCGACGGAGCGTTGACATCGGCCGCTTCATCGGTCTCACTCCTCGCGTCCGGCGAAGCCGCTGACATGACCGCGTTCCAATGGGGCTACAGCGCAGACGCGGACGTTCTCAAGCTGGCGGGTCAGACGGCAACTTATGACATGAACGTGCCGCTATGGAAGGCCAATCGCACCGACTCTTCGGCCGTCAACGCCACAGGAACGGTTGCCGTGGTCGACACCGGCATCGATTACGAGCATCCCGACTTGGCTTCCGTCGTGCGCGATGACATGAAGACGTTCGTGGACTACGGATCTGACTGGGGATATGCTCCCGTGCAGAGCACGACCGGCGAAGGCCCGATGGACGACCAGGGGCATGGCACGCACGTGGCCGGCATCATCGGCGCGGAATGGAACGACGAGGGCGTGAGCGGCATTGCGTCCGGCGCCAAGTTGGTTGCCGTCAAGGTGGGCACCGCTGAGGGCACGCTCGGCATGGACGATGTCATTAAAGGCTATGCCTACCTTGCCGACGCCGTGCGCGGCGGCCTTGACGACCTCGTGTCCATCAACAATTCCTGGGGTGGGCCAGGCGCGATCTATTCGCTTGCGCTTGCAGTCACCGAGCTGGGACGTCTTGGTGCGATCTCGGTGTTTGCGTCGGGCAATGCATCGCTCAACACCGACGACTCCGCCCAGACCGTATCGTCTTTGCGTTCAAATCCCTATGCCGTGGTAGTCGATTCGGCCACGCGTTACACAGAGCCCTCCTCATTCTCCAACTATGGCGTGGGCACGACCGACGTGTTCGCGCCGGGATCGAGCATCCTTTCCACCTTCCCGCAGGACAAGAGTTCTTATTTTCCCGAGGCATACGATGCCAACCTCATGTTCGAATCGTTCGTCGATGCGGATCCCTCGGCTGCGAAGGTGCATGTGTCCTCTGACGGGGCGCCGGGAAGCGCAGCCGGGACGGTGCAGGTCGGTGCCCAGTTCGACGAAACGGGCGGTGCGCTGAGCGTCGGCTTGTCTGACTTTGCCTCAATCAGCCCTGCCGAGCTGGATGCCTATGTGTCGGTGAATGCGGGAACGTCCGATGCGTCGGCTGTTCAGAACTTTGGCTGGCGCTATTACACCGACGGCTCCGCTATTGCTGTTGCCGGTGTCTATGTTCGTGCCGTCGATGGGACCGGCGCGGAGGATTGGGTTCTCGTGAACGCCGCAACGGCCGGGCGATTGGTGGCGGGCGACTGGTTCGTCGAAAGCTTCAACATCGCCGAAGCGTGCGCCGAGGCTGGGATGACGCCCAGGATGGAAAACGACGCATTCATGCTGCGAGTGAGGTTGTTGGCACCTCAGGAGGACTGGGACCTGTCGAAGCATTTCTACCTCGACACGGTCGGCGTGGCTCCGAATGGATCCGAAGTCGGCTATGCCTACCAGAGCGGCACGTCGATGGCAACGCCTGCGGTTGCCGGCGCTGCAGCTATCGCCGCACTGGATGACGACCCCTCGCTTTCTG
>JAEZDJ010000003.1 GCA_023429565.1 Actinomycetes bacterium | reverse complement strand
CTCTCTCAGGTAATAGAACACGCCCATCAGCGAAAGGCCGACCACGATGGCGGCAATTCCCGGGATGAACGAATCCATGGCAAACGCGTCCTGGTGGCTCTCTCCCACCGCAACGACCCGCACGCTTTCCGCATGCAGGTCGGTCACGCCTTCATGCTCGGCGCAAACCAGATGAAAGGTGCCGCGAACCTGCAGCATCGTCCCCGTCTTGCCGTAGGCGCCAAACGTGTCTATCTTCGAGGCGGCCTCGCTCGACATATAGACGGAGATGGTGGATGTCGTTCCCTTTTCCGCCGTCGCAAGCGTCACCCAACGATGCCGCGTGTCAAACCCCTCCATGATGCTGTCCCCAACGACTTCCCCGACGACCTGAACCGTCTGGCCGTCATAATAGGCATCGGCCTCTTCGAGATCGGCTATGGAGGTGTCATAGATGAACGAGCTGTCAGGCAGCTGCTGGGGATTGAGGCTGTTTTCATCGTCCTCATCCGCTTGGGCAAAGGCCATCGGCGTCAGGGCGAATGCCAGAGCGGCTGCCCCAAGGCACACTGAAGCAAGCCATCTCCTCATGATCCCAACACCCTTTTTCTCGGTTTGAATGACACGACCATCTCGGCGATGAGGGCCAGCAACGTCACGAACTCGAGACGGCCCACCCACATCTGAAAGATGTAGAACAGCTCCAACGTGAAAGGCATGCCGGGTGTCGCGAGGCCTGACGCTATGCCTCCGTTGCTGGTCATCGCAACCGACTCGAATATGGCCTGCGTGGCGTCAAAGCCATGGGCGATTCCCACAAGGGCCCCTATGGCATAGGTGACCACGTACAGCACAAACACCGTCATGGCCTCCTTCACGGTCTCAGGCGAGAGCATGCGGCGTCCCACGTGATTGTAAGCCACGACGACCCGTGCCGAGTCGGGCGCCAGCGCCTCCTTGATGGTGGCGATGATGGATTTCATGATGATCCCCATGCGGCTGAACTTGATGCCGCCCGAAGTTGAACCGCCGCTCCCGCCAACCGCCATGAGCACGGCAATGACCAGAAAGGCTCCGGATGAAAGAGCCGTTGTCAGCTGATTGGGCGTGATGTTCTGAAAACCGGTCGTCGTGAATGCAGAAACGACCATGAAAAGACCGCGCCGCAACATGGCCGGCAAGTCGGAAAACTCCGCGCTTGCGGATAGCGAAGCGGCAAAAACGCACGTCATAACTGTGACCCACAAGACCATGGTCCGAATTTCCAGGTCCTTGAAGAACACCTCGATATGACCCTTCCATATCTCGGAATGAAGCACGAAGTTGATGGAGCCCAGCAACATGAGAAGCATGAGCACCACTTCGATGGGAAACGAGTGGTAGTACATGATGCTTTGGCTCATGGGAGCGAATCCGGCCGTCATGAAGCCGGAGATGGAAAGCCAAAGCGACTGCAGAAAGGCGCGCGAAGGCTCCATGCCAATGAAGACGCACACGGCAGTCAGCAGCGCTGTGGCCAGCAGGATGAAACCCATGGCAATTTTTGCGATGAACTGGGTCGTCTGCACGATGTTCGGAACGACGTGCTCACTGCGTCCCTCCGACGAATAGAGGCTGGCGCCTGCCCGCTTTCCAAACAGCCCGAACGAAAGGGCGACCACGATGAGTCCCAAGCCGCCGATGAGGTTTGTCATGAAGCGCCACATGTTGTCGGCGTTCGACAGATGGTCAAGGTCGATGACGACGCTCGCACCCGTGGTGGTCAACCCCGACACGCCGTCGAACAGCGCATCGAGGAAACCAGCGTAATGGCCCGACAGGTACAGGGGAACCGACGCCACAAAGGCGAGCACAATCCACGAAAGGCCCGTGACCGCGAGCGCCTGCTGGCGGTTCAGACGCCCTGGCTCTATGCGCAGGAATCGAAGGCCAGAACCAACTATGAGAGACAGGCCGATGGTGAACAGATAGCGGGAAGCCGCATCCCATTCCGCGCTGGCCACAGCCGTCGCAAACGGAACCAGGAGGGCGACGGCAGAAAAGAGAACCAGCACCCCGAGGTAATGGCCGATGACACGAACGTCATAGAACGTGAAGCGTTGCCACATAGCTCAGTCCCGCCGATCCACCGCTATGCCTGCAGCGGATTTTTCGCCCATCGACGTCACCCCGCCACAACCCGGACGATGACGATAAGCGTCCAAAGAAGGAGGAGGAAGCAGCAGAGGAACAACAGCACGATCCCGAACCCCAACAGAGGGGTTTCGACGATCTGGCGTATGCTTGACTTCGTTTTGCGCATGCAGGTATTTTAGTACAAATGGCTTGATGCGGCGTGCAGGCCACGATGACAACATGCCGACAGGTGCGCATCGTGAATGCAAAATGCCGATCTTTCTGATCAGAATTTTCAAACTGCGGCTCTATACTGTAACCATATGATTACATTACTGATGAAAGTGCCGCTGCGAGCAGCGCCGCGCAGACGCCTGGGCGACGGCCAAGAACAAGGTGCCCCATGCAATACGCCGATTTGTTTCCCGACCATCCGTGCCCTCTGGCACGCATTGACAATTCCGCACGGTGCACGAAGGCGAAGGAAAGTACGACGAAGCGTTGCCTACGCTGCAAGGCTCACATGGCCGGCCTGCTTTGGGAAGCCCTGCACAACGGAGATCGCTCGCTTGCCCTGATGCTCATGCCGCCGCAACTGCGCGACAGGGGCTTTTCCCTGGAAGCCCACGAAGGGCCCTGCCATGCTCCCGTGTTCGAGCTGGCGCGCGACGCCGCCTCGCGCGATGCGCAGGACGCCTGCTTCATCGTCCCCGAAGAAGAAGGGACCCGTTTCGAGGTGCTCCTTGTTGGAGAAGACGACACCGAACGCCGCGTCCAGCGGCTCACCCTGAACGAAGCGGTTGCGGTTGCGCAAGGAAGGGACTCTTCAGAACATGATGTTCTCCATCCAATCAAATCCCCAAAAGGGATACAGCCCTCTTTACGGAACCCTCGATAGCAAGGGAGCATCCAAACCGCTCGAGGTCATCTCCCACCCGATGGGCGCAGAAAACGCAAACCCGCGCTACCGGCCACGCGACTGAGCAACGGCCACGCTCAGCCAGTTCATGCAGCTCAGTGCTGAAGGAGTGCAATTGCAGCCGCACTCGGTGCCATGGAGCATGTTTTCCGGCGTGTCGCGATAATGCTTCTCGACCGCCTGCAACATCTCATGGTAGGGAATGATTGGGTCGATGCCGCTCAAGGCTAGATCCGCATAGAGCGGAGCCGTGGTCGCGGCTCGCACGGTGCGCGTGAGGCACGGGAATTCCTTGCCTCCGGGAATCGGGTCGCAGGTTATGCCGATGCTTCCCTGGATGGCCATGGAAGCCGCACGATCCACTTCGACCGCATCGCCCCCCGCCAAATAGGCGATTGCTCCAGATGCCATCGCGCAGCACACGCCCGACTCCCCCGCGCATCCACGTTCTCCCGACGCATTGGTATGCGTGAAGGCGATGGCGCCAAGGGCGGCAGCAACGATGAGCGACTCAATCAGGCGGCGATGGTCCATTCCGTAATGCTCCTGGACGGCTTTGAGCGCGGAAAACAGGTACCCGCCGCCCGTGCCCATGGGACCCGGCACGATGACCACTCCGGGAATCTTCGCGTTGGTCGAAAGCGCATAGGGGATGATGCGCGCAACAAGCCCGTCGTTGAGAGAACCGCCGCCAGGCCTGCCCCGTCTGCGCAAGGCTTCGTCAGACGCGGTCCGCTCGAACGATCCGACGGAAGGCTTCTCGGGAGAAGCGGGGTCCCGCCCTTCGGACGGGCTGTTTTCTCCGCAGCCAACGGTCTCCGGGACCTCCGGAGCATCGACTGCGGCATAGCGCTCCCATTGGCGCCCATAAATCGGAAGGACCGGGGTTTCCTCCACATTGGACGGGCCCAGCTGGTCAAGCGCATGTATCTGCCGATCAAGGATTGACGCGATAAGTTCGAACCTATCCCATACCTCGTCTCGGTCCCATCCCGAAAACGCCTGCTCGTAGTGAATGGCGGCCTCGGAAAGGCTTATGCCTTTCCCCCGGGCATACGCCTCCCATTCGGGGACGGTGGCAAAAAGTTGCGCCCGACGACCAGTGGAGGTGACAATCATGAACCACCCTTCAAAAGGGTGGTTTGCTCAAGGCCTATAAGGCCAAGGGGTGCTGGCAGCGTCTCAAGGCGCTTGCCTTTCGCTTTGCTCAAGCCGCATCGCCCTTGACTCGTCGCAGCCG
>JAEZDJ010000097.1 GCA_023429565.1 Actinomycetes bacterium | reverse complement strand
CCCGACGAACGACGCATCCAGATCCTCAAGGCAGTGCTTTGCCAGTTCGGCCGGATCAGACGTGGTCAGATAGCGAGCCGGTATGATGACGTCGGTGTCGACGTCACGCCCATAGCGATGTGCTGTTCCTTTGAAATGCATGATGGCAACCCCTTTCTCAATCCAGGTCTTCCGGCAGCCCGATATGTCCGAGCACCGCGCTTGCCGCCGCGACCGCCGGGGATGACAGATAGACCTCACTCGTGGGGTCGCCCATGCGGCCGACGAAGTTGCGGTTCGTGGTGGCAATGGCACGCTCGCCCGCGGCAAGAATGCCCATATAGCCGCCGAGGCACGGACCGCAGGTCGGCGTTGACACAGCGCAGTTCGCATCAAGGAACACGTCAGTCAGGCCCTCCTCCATGCACTGGCGATACACTGCCTGGGTTGCGGGAATGACGATGCAGCGGACATCGGGATGAACCGTGCGCCCGCGCAGCACGTCAGCTGCCTGGCGCATGTCGACGATGCGGCCGTTTGTGCAGGAGCCGATGACGGCTTGGTCGATCTTGACGTCGCGCGACTCGGCTGCAGGGCGCGTGTTCGATGGCAGGTGGGGAAACGACACCGTCGGAACGATGGCTGCGGCATCGATCTCATACACCTTCGCATACTGCGCATCCGGATCGGAATGGTACTCTGCGTAGGGACGCTCGGTGCGCCCATCAAGATAAGCCCGCGTCACATCGTCGACCGCGATAAGACCCGCCTTGCCGCCCGCTTCGATGGCCATATTCGAAATGGACATGCGCTCGTCCATGTCCATGGTCCTGATGGCGCTGCCCGTGAACTCCATGACCTGGTAGAGGGCACCATCCACGCCAATCATGCCAATGATGTGGAGGATGACGTCCTTGCCCGTCACGCCAGGGGCCAAGTTGCCTTCAACCTTGAACAGGATGGACTCCGGCACCTTGAACCATGCCTTGCCGGTGGCATATCCCACTCCGGCATCAGTGGAGCCGACTCCCGTCGCGAATGCGCCGAGCGCGCCATAGGTGCAGGTGTGGCTGTCGGCGCCGATGATCAGGTCGCCCGATCCCACAACGCCCTGCTCCGGCAGCAGCGCATGCTCAACGCCCATGCATCCCACCTCATAGTAGTGGGTAATCCCCTGCTCGCGAGCGAAGTCGCGCACGATTTTCGCCTGCTCGGCGCTCTTAATGTCCTTGTTGGGAACGTAATGATCGGGCACCAGCGCGATCTTGGTCGGGTCAAACACCTTGTCGACGCCGATCTTGCGGAACTCGTTAACGGCAATGGGGGTGGTGACGTCGTTGGAAAGCACAAGATCAAGATCGCATTCGATCAGCTGACCCGGCTCCACTTCGTCGAGCCCCGCATGGACGGCGAGAATCTTCTCCGCCATGGTCATGGGACGTGCCATGCTCTCTCCTTTTGCGGTGGATGTGTGGAAAACGCCCCAATTGTACCACTGGCTTCCCCCAAGCATGAAGAAGAGCCCCGAAGGGCTCTTCAAAGGAGGGGGATTCGCTCAAAATGTGCAAACCGCCAGAGATTACCAGGATCCGTAGTAGTTGCCGTAGCCATACGACGAGGCACCTGCTGCTCCGATCATCGCGGCTATCATGCCGGCGAACATCATGCTCAGAATGATGCCAAGAACGATCCAGACCACGAAGCCTATGATGGTCCACTTGAGCGCGTCGCTCTTCACCTGAGGAAGCTTGTCGACATTGACGAGCCAGGAGAGAACGATCCCGCCGATGCCGAGCAATGCGCCAACGACAAACCAGCCGAACTTCATGCCTCCGGTCAATTGGACGAGAGGAGTGGGCGCATACACGGGCTGAGCCGCCTGATAGGTCGGAGGATGCGGCTGGGAAACCGGCTGGCCAACGGGAGGCTGCTGCTGCGGAGGAACCGGCGCCGAGGAAGTCTCTGAGGGAGAGGGCGGGACGGACGCAGCGCCGGGGTCATGCTTTTGCTCTTCGGTCATGGTGCACCTGCTTTCTATCGGATGGACGCTTCCAGCCGTCCGGGACAACGCTATTTGAAACGCGAGGGACAGACATCGCCCCTCCGCGACCAGAGGTCGCCCGTTCGCTGGTAAGTATACGAACCACGTTCTTGATGAGGGGAAAAATGTTACCTATATGTTGCGCCCGTCACAGGTACTTCAGGAAGGAGGCCGGAAAAACACATTATGAAAGCGCAGAACAGAGGGCGTCAAGCAAGGTGATGGCGTAGTGCTGCGCGGATCGGCCCATCCCCGCGTCCTCCCATACCGTGCCCGGCAGTTCGACGGCGACGCGAGACGGAACGCTGGCCGCCGCCACGCCGATGGCCGCTTCAAGCCTCAAGGACAGCGTGTCTTCGGCATCGAAGCTCACACGCGGCACGGACTCGGCCGTCTCCTCCTCATGCAGGACGATATGAACCAGAAGCATGTCTGCATCGGGCGCGACCAAGAGGGAGTCGGCGCTCATGATCTTTGAAACAGGGTTGGTCGCAAGCGCGAGGTTCGACATGCGCGAAGCAACGCTGCGCGTGAACGCATGCGTGCCAAACAGGCAGAGCGCATTGTGCTCAAGGACGTCAGCCGCACGGGCGAACCCTAGATGAGCGGCGCCATTCAGCGCCTCCTTGCCTTCCCAAGAATGATGCAGATTGCGAAGGGCCTCATACGTGTAGGCGCCGGCGATTCCATCGGAGGGCAGGGCGAGATTGAGCTGAAACTTGCGAAGCCCCAGTTCGGTGTAGGCGCCAAAGATGCCATCCACGGCACCGCACGCAAACCCGAGAGCGCCCAAAGCCTGCTGCAACTCGAAAACGTCATGTCCGTGAAAATGGGGCATGCGCAGATAGAGGGTTCGATCGCCCAGCTGGAACGAAGCGTCGACGAGAGCCGCCCACACCCTCTCGTCAACCTGATCGGATGGCGCAAGGCCAGCCTGCACGCTAAACGCCTCGACAGCTGCAGCAGTCTTGTCGCCGAACACGCCATCGGCATCGGATTCCTCGAGCAATCCGATCACCGCGAGGCGCTGTTGCACATCCTCGACGGCGGCACCGGTGTCATGTCGTTTAATGGATTCCATGACCGCCATGGTACCGCATGGCCTCACCTCAGTTCAAGGTTACACCAAAGGAACAAAGCGAAAATTCAAAGACAGCGGACGAGGCGGTCCAAAGCGGGAAATTCCTCCCACCAGCACGAGAAACGCCAGGACGCTGCAGGGAAGGACGCCGTGCGCCAGCTATCTGAGCCTGTTCACGAACCAATCGGCCATGGAGATCAGCAGGTCGCGCGAAGACGAGGGACGGACCCGGTCGATGAGACGGTTCTTGGCTATGCTTGTCAGGTTCTCCGCATAGCTGCGCGCGTACTCGATGCTGCCCGACTCCTCCATGATGGCAACCGCTTCCGCGAGCACCGCCTGATCCTTCTCCCTCGACGAGAGGATGTCGATGAGGCGATCCCGATCCGACGAATGCTGCAACGCGTGCACCACCATGAGGGTGCGCTTCCCCTCGGTGATGTCGTTCCTGAAATCCTTCCGCGTGCTCTCCTCGCTGCCAATGAGGTTCAGCAGGTCGTCTTGGATCTGGAACGCCAGCCCTGTATCCAGGCCGTAATTGCGCAGCGCCTCGACCTCCGTCTCAGTCCCTCCGCCGATGATGGCGCCAATGGCAAGCGGGACTGCCCCTGAATAGTGCGCCGTCTTGTGCGTGGCCATGACGAGGTAGTCCTCAGGGGTGATGTCGTAGCGACCGTCACGTGCCCAGCCGATGTCGAGGGCCTGCCCCTCAACGGTGCGGCGCGTCATGTCAATGAGCTCCGTGACGACGCGGACCTTGGTCGCATCGTCAAGGCTCCCGTCGGCAATGACCGTCCCATTCACCAACGAAAGGGCCAAGTCTCCCATGTTGATTGCCAGCCCGATGCCTTCCGTCAGATGCAGGCAAGGCTCGCCACGGCGCAGCTCGGCTTCGTCAGCTATGTCGTCATGGATGAGGGCGGCGGTGTGGAAGTGCTCGATTGCCGCTGCCGCGCTCGTGGCCTTCACCATGTCGCCGCCCACGGCAAGGCACGCCGCAAAGCAGATGAGAGGGCGATGGCGCTTGCCGCCATTCTGGCTGTAGGCCGCAAGGGGACCATAGAGATAGCGATTCATGTCAGGATGGGTGCCGGTGGGAATATAGGTGTTCACGAGATCTCCGACGCGGTCGGCATAACAGCTCAGGTATTCTTCAAACGTTTCGGGTGTCTTTTCGACTGTCGCGATGATATCGTTGATGTTTTCCATTATGCTTTCTTCGATTGAGGGCGATCTTCTGCCAAGCACGGGTGCGGGGGGACATGCCAAGGTGGTAGGAGCGGTGGGACTCGAACCCACAAGACCGAAGTCGGCGGATTTTAAGTCCGCTGCGTATGCCAATTCCGCCACGCTCCCCTTTCAAAAAAGCAGTCCGCTCCGGTACTGCCTACATGGTAGCAAAACTCACCCGGCTTACGAGGGCATTTTTTTCAGGTGCAGCGCAAACGGCGCATCAGAGGCTGTGGGTACAACCGCCGTGTTCTCCGAGGCGATGTCCATGATGGCGCCGTGCAGGATGTCCGCCTCGCTCACGGTGAAGGAGCCGATGCCGAAGAGATCGAGAACCGCCTGCATAATCACCAAACCGGCAACGATGACCGAAGCCCGCTCCGGCTCGAGACCGACCACGCGGCGTCTTTCCCCAAGCGGCACGCTGGCCAGCCGATGAGACACCTCGTCGAGGTCTTCCCTGTTCACAAGAGAGCCGTGAACGCGTTCTGCATCGTATGTCGCCATATGGTCCCGAACTGAAACCACCGTCGTCGCCGTTCCGGCAACGGCGACAAGGCGATCAGGCGACGCCATGCGGGGATCCATCGATTCGAAGAAGGGACGCATTTCGGCCATGACCCATGCGTGAGCACGCGCAAGGTCTCCTTTCGAAGGGGGATCGTCCGAGAAGAACTTCTCGGTCACACGGCGGCAGCCGACGTTGAAGGAATGGAAGTGGTCGGGCGAGCTCCCGAAACGGCCCAGGGCCAACTCCGTCGATCCGCCGCCGATGTCGACGACAGCCAAGCTCTCGCCAGGAAAGTCGCAGGAAGCGCCCGCAAACGAGAGGGACGCTTCCCGTTCGCCGGAAATGACCGCAAGGTCGATGCCTTCCTCCGCAACGCGCTCGACCAGCTCATTGCAGTTCTTCGCGTCGCGCGCCGCCGATGTCGCGAAAGCGACGGTGTCGATGCGCGAGCCATCGGATGGCGCCAGCTGCGCGAGCGTCTCCGTGAAACCCGCGAGCGTTTCAGCGACTCGCCGTATGGCCGCTGGTTTCAGCATGCGCGACGCGTCGACGCCTTCTCCCAGATTCGCAATGGCATGGTCTCGCTCGATTTCATGGAGACCGGCTTCATCCACATCCGCCACAAGCAGGCGGCACGTCACCGTCCCAACGTCTATGGCGGCATACCTTCCCGAACGCATGAGCGTGTTACTCCACGCCGAACACGGCATCGAGAACGGGCGAGTACCACGTGTCAGGCGTATCCACGCTCTCGGACGGAATGTTCGCAAGAAAATCCGTCTCCTCCGCCTCGCTGTCGAGGCCTTGGACAACCGCCGACTGCTCCCCCTCTTCCACCCAGCCGAACTGCTCATGGGCACGCGCCTTCACTCCCGATTCAGTCTTCAGGGAATCAACTTCGTTTTGGATGGTGGCGTTGCGCTGCTCGATGGCGGCGTATTCGGCCTGAAGACGGTCGTTTTCTCGCGAAGCATGATAATACTGCTGGGCGGCAGGATAGAGGAACAGGCATGAAAGAGCCAGACAGGCGAGCGCGGCCATGCCTGACAAGAACTTCGGAGACGATTTCAGAGCGGAGAGGACCCCCCGTGCCGAACGGCCCTTGGCCGTCCCTTGGGCCGGTGCCTCATCCTGCATGCGGGCCGAACGTCGATGGGTCGAGCCCATCTCGCCCTTGTAGACAGCAGCCCGGGGCTTCGCGTCGGAGGAATCGGAAGGGGCATTGGAACCGCCGAACTGTCGCTCAAATGCGCGCCCGGCCTTGTCCTTTGTGCGCTTGCGCCTCAAGGAGGCGAAGCGCGAAGGAGACTTTGCCTCTTCGGGTTCATCCTCGCGGGCCTCATCGCGCAACCGCGAGGCACGAGATGAGCCCTCGCCAGAACGCGCTGCATTTCGCGCAGAAGGCCTCGTTTCTTCCAAGCGGGAGCCGGATGGCCTCGCCCCGTCAGACGACACGCTGCGCCGCATTCGGGAAGTGCGCGTTTCGCTGGCCGCAGGCGAAGAGGTGGCCACAGACGGCCGGCTTCGCGCCTCCTTCGCCGATGCGGAAACAGACGGCCGCTTCGCGCCCGCCGTTCGTCTCATCTCTTCGAACGAAAGAATATTCGCTTGATCAGCCAATGGAGCGCCCCTTTGAGCATCGTGGTGCAGTTCTGTTTCGTTTAAGGAAATGCCGATCGAGATGAACGCGCCGGGAAAAACCGCACGTCCCGTAGACCAGCGTCTCCTCAATGCAAGAAGCTTGGTTCAGGATACCATACGGACAAGCGATCTGCCACCGAGCCACCGGCTGCCACTGAACCGTTGAAGCGACGCTCCGCCTTGCCAGAATCGTCCATAGGCGAGGCCGCTCACGTCCAGAGCGAACCTCGACGAGCTCATTTTCCCGTCCCGGCAAAAAACCGATCTGCAATCCGTGCGGCCTCGGCCGCGTCCTTGCCGTAGAAGTCGGCACCGATCTGGGCGGCGTATTCGGGGGTGAGAACGGCCCCTCCCACAAAAACCGCAACGCCCGGAGCCTGTTCATGCACCATTCTCACGGTCTCTTCCATGGCCTTGACCGTGGTGGTCATGAGCGCGGAAAGCCCCACCAGCCGCACTCCCTGCTCCTTGACGACGCGCACCACCTCCTCCGGCGGCACGTCGCGTCCCAGGTCGACCACGCGATATCCATAGTTTTCCAAAAGCATTTTCACGATGTTCTTGCCGATGTCGTGAATGTCGCCCTTGACCGTTGCCACCACCACAGACCGCGCGGCGTCGGAAGAGGCGGCAGCCTCTCCCCCTCTCTCCTTCACCACGTCGAACCCCGCCTTGACCGCCTCTGCCGAAGACATGAGTTGGGGGAGGAAGAACTCGCCCCGCTCAAACTTCTCGCCCACAACGTCCAGAGCGGGAACGAATACTCCGTTGACGAGATCGAGCGCATCGTGCGACGACAGGAGACGCTCGGTCGCCTCAGGCATGGGCCCCTTTCGACCGGAGAGGATGAGATCGACCATGGCGCGAACCTCTTCGGCCGCGTCCGAGAAGGAAGGGGGAACGGGAATCGGGCCCTCCCCTCCCGCGCGCTCTCGGGAGGCGGAGGCACCCCCTCCCCCTGCCGGAGAGGCATCGGAATGAAGCGAGTCGCCCGCAGCCGCCTTCGGACGCTCGTAGGGATCCGCCGCCTGCGCGTAGCGCTCTATGTAGGAGAAAGCGCTTGCATCCTGCCCGTTCAACACCTTGAAGGCAGCAACCGTGTCGCGGTAGCGGGGCGAAAGGGGATTCAGAATGGGAAAGTCGAGGCCAGCCCCCAGCGCAGCAGCCAAAAACGTCGCATTCATGAGGCCGCGCTGAGGCAAGCCGAAGCTCACGTTGGAAACGCCGAGAACCGTGCGAACGCCAAGGCGCTCCTTCACCATCGCGACGGCGCGCACTATCTCCCGCGCTTCGTCCTGGTTCGTGGCAACGGCCATGACCAGACAGTCCACAACTATGTCATGACGGGGAATGCCCCGCTCCGAAGCCTCCCACACAATGCGCTCCGCAATTCGGAAACGACCCTCGGCCGTGGGCGGAATGCCTTCTTCATCGAGGGTCAGGCCTATCACCGCACAGCCGTATTTCTTGACCAGCGGCAGGACGGCATCCATGCTCTCACGCTTCCCATTGACCGAGTTCACCAGAGGTTTTCCGGCATACCCTCTGATAGCGGCCTCAATCGCCGCGGGATCGCTCGAGTCGATGACAAGGGGCAGCGCGATGGTCGCCTGCAGCTTGTCCACGGCCGCGCGCAGCACTTCGGGCTCGTCCAATTCCGGAAGGCCGACGTTCACGTCAAGCACGTCTGCGCCAGCCGCGCGCTGGGCAACCGCCTCTCCCACCAGATAGTCCAGATCCCCTTCACGCAATGCCGCCTTGAGCTTCGGCTTGCCCGTGGGGTTGATGCGCTCCCCGATGACCGCCATGCATGCAGCGCCGTCATGCAGCACGACGGCTTCCTGGGCGCTTGTCAAGACGCAGGCGGGTTCATAGGGACGCACGGACGGCCCGACGCGGCCGTCCGCGATCCGCCGAAGCTCGGACGTGTATGCTGGGCTGGTGCCGCAGCATCCGCCCAGCATGCTGGCTCCCGCATCGAGCATCCGGCCCATGGCGGCGGCAAAGTCTCCCGCATTCACGTCATACACCGTTTCGCCCTCTTCGACATGAGGCAGCCCGGCATTCGGCTGCACCAGCAACGGGCACCGCGCGCGCTTGGCCATGGCGAGGGCACACGGCAGAAGGTCATCGGGACCCAGGGAGCAGTTCAATCCCACGGCATGAGCGCCCATTGACGACAGCGTCTCTGCCGCCACCTCAGGCGGCGTGCCCAAAAACGTGCGGCCATCCTCCCCAAACGTCAGGGTCACAAAAACGGGAAGATCGCAATGCTCCTTCGCGGCCAGCAAGGCGGCCTTTGCCTCGCGCAGGTCGGCCATGGTCTCTATCAGCACAAGGTCACAGCCCGCATCCCTCACGGCTACGACCTGTTCCACGAAAAGCGCATAGGCGTCCTCGAACGAAAGCGTCCCCAACGGCTCAAGCAGCATGCCCAGGGGACCGATGTCCCCCGCGACGTAACGGGCTCCCGCCTTCCGCGCACACGCTGCGGCAGCTCGGTAGACCTCCGCCACCGACGCACGGCCCTCGAGCTTGCGGGCATTGGCGCCGAACGTGTTCGTGGTGATCACTTCCGCGCCCGCGTTCACGTAGTCAGCATGGATGGCGCATATCTCTTCGGGGTGGGAAAAATTGAGTAGTTCGGGCATCTCACCGGCCTGCGCCAATCCGCGCGCCTGCAGCTGTGTCCCCATTGCACCGTCGAACACGAGGAAATCGCTTCCCTGCAGCGCACGCCTCAAGTGCTCATCGCGGATAGTCAAACCCTCAAGCGGATCGAGTCCGCCATCGGCGGGAGACGACGGGGTCTCGTCCGTTTCATGAATTCCCCCAACGGCTTCCAGCCCGTTTTCAACCATGGCAGGTCCCTCCCTTTTTGACGAGATGGCAGTGATCACGCAGGCGGCACGAACCGCATTCCGCATTCGAGCTTTTCGTGAGGCGGGGACGCTCAAAGAGCCCCACGACGGCCGTGACGCTCTTGGATGGCACAAGCATGAAGCTCTCGGTAGCCGTGAGGCCGATGCGACGCGCGGCATCCACGGCTGCGAGGAAAGCGGGCTGCACGGACAAGGGGAAGTCTCCATATCCCGGACTGAACCGAGATCCAGCATGAAGGCCCTCGGCTGTCGCCTGTGCGACAATCGCATTCTCAGCCTCGTTTGCCGCAGCTTCGACGAGGGCCGAGGCGGCGGCATCGTAAAGGAGCGCGTCGGTGGGGCTGACCGCGGCATGGATGCGCAGAGCCCGCTCGCTGGCGATGCCGAGCGTGCACGCCATGAGCGCGACCTTGCATGCGCCGCGCACGTGATCGGCTATGTCCGCGCCGGGAAGAACGAGGGACGTCCCCACAAGCCCCACAGACGGCTCCCCAGCCGTGGGGCGAACGCGATCTCCCTCGACGCCCTGACCCGCTTCGGGACTGTCGAGGCACGGACATGCGGATACTTCATCACGATCGAAGACGACATGCACCCACGAGGGACGAAGGTCCCGCTCGCATTCGTCGGCAATTTCCTCAAAACGGGAAAGCAGGTCGGGATCCATGGGCTGACCGGCGTAGCCCAAGTACCGCAAGGCCTCATCCCTGTCGAGATGGAGAGGGCCACCGTGGGCGCCTCCTCCGACCCTCGGGCATGGCGTCCCCTGCGCCTCCCCCCTCAAGCGGTGGCCAGCGCGTCGGGTCGGAACGTTCCCCTTCCCGGCCGCCGCACTCATGGCCGCCGGGCCGCCCTCAAGGCCGCCGTTCCGGCCCCTGCTATGTCCGCATGGTTCATCGTGTAGATGTGCAGCCCGTCCACTCCGTGGGCAGCCAAGTCGAGCAGTTGCTCGTTGGCATACTCTATGCCTGCGCGCCTGAGGTCTTCGGAGGAGTCCTCATACCGGGCGAGCAGCTTGATGATGGGAGAAGGCAGGGACGCCCCACACATGAACACCATCCTCTGTATCTGCGCCTTGCCGAGAAACGGCATGATGCCGCACGAGATTGGCACGGTGATCCCCTGCGCGAGAGCTTGCTCCCAAAAACGATAGTAGAACGAGTTGTCAAAGAAGAGCTGCGTTATGAAAAACTGTGCACCGGCATCTTGCTTCATCTTCAGATGCTCGATGTTCGCATTTTCATCGGTGCAGGTGATATGTCCCTCAGGATAAGCGGCAGCCCCTACGCAGAATCCCTCGTCCGTCAAACGCGTGATCAAGTCTCGGGCATAACGGTAGGCGGTGGGCTCGCACCCGGGCGTCAAATCGCCACGCAGGGCGAGCACGTTCTGGATATTCCGGCTTTTCAGGTCGGCTATCGATTGGGACAGGGACGAATCGGATGCCCCGGCGCAGGTGAGGTGCGCAACGGTCGGCACACCGTAGTCGGCCTGGATCAGAGAGGCGACCTCAGCGGTTGCATGCTTGTTGCCGCTTCCGCCAGCTGAATAGGTCACGCTGATAAAAGCAGGATCAAGGCAGGTCAGCTTCGATGCGACCTCTTGGGCAGCAGAAAGCGTCAAGTCGCCCTTAGGAGGAAATATCTCAAACGAGACCGGCTGTTCGCCCCGTGACCGCGCCTGGCGGTATATGTCTGATACGGTAGTCATTGCGACAGTATACGCAAACTCTCTCTGAAGAGGCGACACGAGTTTCAAAACCGCATCTTTTCGTCATCGCCAAACGCATCCATAACGAAGAGGCAGCCTAAGGCTTCAAGGAGCGGCTTTAGATCAACCCTCACGCCATCTCGGGCAGAAGGCAGAAATATTCGGCAGAGTCCCCACCTGCGGGACAAGCCCCGTCGAAGGACGGGCCCTTTTCACCTAGAGGGCATGGCTCTTGATGTAAGAGCTCCATTTTTCGAAGGACTCGTCGCTGATGGCATGCTCCATGAGACACGCTTCCTTGTCAGCCTGCTCGTCGGGAATGCCAAGCTCTTTTGTGAGAAAGTTGAACAGGAGGGAATGCCGGTCAAGAACGGACGTCCCGTAGGCATAGCCTTCCTCGGTCAAGGTGATGTCGCCGTAATACGGCTGATCGGCGAGGCCCTTTTCCTTGAGCGCCGAGACTGCTTTGTTGACCGAAGCCTTGGACACTCCCAGCTTCGTGGCGATGTCGACCGAGCGCACCGAAACTTCCGTTGTGCCCCCCAGCATGACGATAGCTTCAAGATAGTCTTCGTGGGACATGGACATTTTTTCCATGAGAACCTCCTTATAAACCATACCTCATAGTATCACATCCAGAAGCTATGGAAAGAGGAGAACACTGCTCAAGAGGAGGCCGGCGAGGGGAGAAGAGGGGGGAACCCTCGCCGGCTGCTGTGTGGCGGATGACCAGACGAGAGAGAGTCTCCGCCACCGGGTCAGCAAAAATGAGGAGGTACATCGGGTGAAGGCCATTGATGTGAGCTACAGGCGAGAATCGGTCGATCACGCCTCGTCCACGTTTCTTTGGCTTCCTTCGCCCCGCTGACGTTTGTTAGTTTAATCTAACTTATTAGTGGGGTCAATGAGGAGTTTCCTATGGTTTACAATTTCTCCATATTTCCTACCATTCCCCTAGGCAAACGTGCTGGGACCGCCGCCCCGTCCATGAGGAATGAGGCGTGGCGCCTCGCATGAGTCGGGGATTCGCCCAATCATGAACCACCCTTCAAAAGGGTGGTTTGCTCAAGGCCTATAAGGCCAAGGGGTGCTGGCAGCGTCTCAAGGCGCTTGCCTTTCGCTTTGCTCAAGCCGTATCGCCCTTGACTCGTCGCAGCCG
>JAEZDJ010000091.1 GCA_023429565.1 Actinomycetes bacterium | reverse complement strand
GCCCTATCCCATCTGGCGCAAGTCGCCTCAGGGCATGCTCTCGCCCCGCGTCAAGGACTACCCGCTCTACATGGTCACGCCCCACTCGATCTTCCGCCAGCACACCGCCTACGAGCACAGCCTCTGGTTCCGCGACGAGTACCGCAACTCGGTCTGGATGTCAGTTGCCGACGCGAAGGCCCGCAACATCGAGGACGGCGACAAGGTGCGCGTGTTCAGCGACTCCGGGGAGTGCCACATCCCGGCCTACGTCACCTCGCGCATGACGCCGGGCGTCTGCTGCATCATCTTCGGCCGTTGGTATGAGCCGAGCGGCGTCAAGACTGAGCTCATGCCCGACGGCGTAGACATGCGTGGGGACTGCAACCTCCTTATCTCGCCGAACTTCTATGGCGACGCGCTGGGCGCCTGCCTGAGCAACGGTCTGGTGGAGGTTCAGAAGCTCGAGCCGGACCTTCAGCTCGATCTCGTGTCGGACTATGTGCTCGGCGAGGAGGGATTGCAATGACACAATACGGCTTCTTCTTTGACCAGAGCCGCTGCACCAACTGCCACGGCTGCACGGTGTCCTGCCGTGACTGGAACAACATCGAGTCGGGTCCCGTGAAATGGCTGCGCATGATGCAGTGGGAGAAGGGCACGTTCCCCCATGTCCGCATGCACCTGCTGTTCGCGACGTGCTACCACTGCGAGAACCCCGTCTGTGTCGAGGCCTGCGACCAGAATGCCCTGTTTAAAGAAGATCAGTTTGGCGCGGTGCTGCTCGATGCCGAGAAGTGCAAGGGTTCCCGCGACTGCTGGACGGCTTGTCCCTACGGGGCTCCTGCCTTCGAGGACGACGCTCCGGGGACGCCCATGACCAAATGCACGATGTGCTATGACAAGCTGGTGCAGGGGGAGCTGCCGATCTGCGTGACCTCCTGCCCACAACGCGCGCTGGACTTCGGCCCGCTGGAGGAGATGGAGAAGCGGTACGGCACCTTGAAGCAGCTCGAGGACATGCCTTCGGGCGACGTGGCGAAGCCCGCCATCGTGTTTAAGCCCATGCATGAGCACAAGAAGGTCGTGTCCTACGACGAGGAGCGCGCGTTGGAGCTGTTGGCCAGCCGCGGCGAGTATCTGCCCGCGGTCTTCGAGACGCCCGAGCAAGCGACCGAAGTGTATTCCGGCTTGGTCGGCTATGACCGTCTCGTGCTCAAATCGGCGTCGGTCGAAGAGACTCTGGCCCGCAGCAAGAACGAGGACGGCTGATCCGGCGATCTGATCTTATATGCGATTCCGTTGCCGCAGCACGCTGCAGAATCGGCGGAATTGACCAGCGAAGTACAACAGGAGCCCCTGTGCCGGCGGGGCTCCTGTTCACGGATGGAGACGCTACGAACGTTGGGAGGAAGGAGCGTGGGACTAGTGCTGGATTCGGATGCGATGCGTGCTCGGGTCGATGATCTGCTTGCGGAGTATCCCGACAGGACCGGGCAGATCATCACGGTTCTGAACTGCCTCCAGGATGTCTATCGCTATTTGCCGCAGGAGGCTTTGACGCACCTGTCCGAGAAGGCGGGAGTCGACCTGGAGGTCATTGAGGCCATGGGCGCGTTCTTCACGCGTTTCTCGATGGTGCCGGTGGGCCGTTATGTCTTAGAGGTCTGCGACGGGACGGCCTGCCATGGTGCCGGATCAGACCGCCTGCTCGCGTCGCTGGAATCGCAGCTGGGGCTCAAGGAAGGGCAGACGACCGAAGACGGGCTTCTGACCATCCGCAAGGTCCATTGCATCGGGGCGTGCAGCCAGGCGCCGATATTGGTCATGGGCGATACGGTGTGGGGACGCGCTCGCTTGCGTGAGGTGACGACAATTGTCCAAGAGGTGCGTGAAAGCATTGGTGAATAACGACATACGAGTATTCCAAGAAGCTGCCAGCGTCACGCGGCTGGAGCAAGAGGGCATAGGGCGGCTGTATCCTTCCGGTCCAAGGATATCCGTCACCATGTCCACCTGTGGGCAGGCGGCGGGAGGCGGCGCGGTGCTTGATGAGTTTCGGCGACGGTTGCCGGATGGCTGCTTGCTCGTCGAGGCAGGTTGTCGGGGACTGTGCTTCGCGGAGCCCCTGGTCGAGATATACCGTCCCTCCTTTCCGCGATTGGTGTACGAGCGGGTGACGCCTGCAGAGGTCCCTCGTCTCGTGGAGGGGCTGGTGACTGGCGTGTTTCCCTCTGACGGGCTGTTGGGAATATGCTATGTTGACAGCCATGCCCTTGTGGGGAGAACGCATGCCTTGGCCGCGGGAGCGGAGCGGGGTCTCGACGAGCTGCCTTTTCTCAAGGGGCAGCGCCGTCTCGTGCTTTCCGAATGTGGCTTGGTGGATCCCGCGTCGCTCAGGGAATACGCTGCCGTGGGAGGGTATGCGGGCCTCGCGGCCGCGCTGTCCGCCGGAAAGCCCCAAGAGGTCATCGACGCTGTCGAGGCCTCGGGGCTCAGGGGCCGGGGAGGGGCTGGCTTCCCGACGGGGCAGAAATGGCGATTGGCCGCCCAAGAGCAGTCCGATGAACGATATTTCATCGTCAATGCGGACGAGGGTGATCCGGGGGCATACATGGACAGGACCCTCATGGAGAGTTCGCCCTACCGGGTGCTTGAGGGACTCGCCCTGGGAGCCTACGCCATCGGAGCCCACACTGCCTATGTGTTCATCCGTGCCGAGTATCCCCGGGCCATCGAGTCGATGCGGTATGCCATCGACGTCGCCCGGCAGGAGAATCTCCTCGGCAGGGACATTCTGGGTTCCGGCTATGGCCTTGACGTGTCGATCGTCACGAGTGCCGGCGCGTATGTCTGCGGCGAGGAGACCTCCATGCTGTCGGTGCTTGAGAATCGGGGGTATCGGCCACGGAAGCGTCCTCCCTATCCTGTCGAGAAAGGGCTTTGGGGGAAGCCGACGGTGATCAATAACGTGGAAACCTTGGCAAACGTGCCCGTGGCGATCAGCCGTGGTCCTGAAACCCTTTCGGGCATCGGGTCATCGGGCAATGCGGGGACCAAGGTCTTCTCCTTGACGGGAAGCGTTCCCCGCAACGGCCTGATCGAGGTGAAGCTTGGGACCACGCTCGGCACGATCATCGGCGAAATCGGCGGTGGACACGATGCGGTCGCCGCGCAGATCGGCGGACCGTCAGGAATGCTGATTCCCTTGGAAGGAGGAGACCGGCCCATCGACTTTGACAGCCTCGCGTCATTGGGCGGCATCATGGGTTCCGGAGGGATCGTGGTGCTCGGTCCCGACCAGTGCGTGGTGGACACGGTGCGGTACTTCATGCACTTCTCCGCCGGCGAGTCATGCGGACGTTGCCGGTCGTGCAAAGACGGTTTGCGGGAGGCGGCCGATCTGCTGGACGGCATCGTGGACGGCCGAGGGCGACCGGAAGACATCGAGGCCCTGGAAAAGCTGGTGGACTGGATCCCCAAGGGTTCCCTCTGCGGCTTGGGCCGTTCCGCCATGCGACCGCTGCAGAGCGCGTTGAGGTTTTTCCGGCAGGATTTCATAGAGCACATCGAAGGCTCTTGCCATGCCCTTGTCTGCAAAGGCCTGATACGTTTGGAGATAGACAAGCGCCGATGTCAAGGAGAACGCTGCTGCTTGCAAACCTGCCCAGGCAACGCCATCAAGGGCAGGTTCGGCAAGCCGGGCTACATTGACCAGCGTCTGTGCATAAAGTGCAAGACCTGTATCCAAGTCTGCCCTTACGGTGCCATACAGGTGATTTCCGAGCCGCGGAATGTCCGATAAGATGCGTGCCGACGTCTGTCGGAGATGGTCGTCCGGCCTGTCGAGACGAGGTGAACCCATTCCGCCTTCCTGTGTTGCAGAACACAGGAAGGCGGTTCCCTTCTTGGTACCATCTGTTGCGGAAGCGAGTGCGAGCGAGATGCTGTTTCCGCAGCATGGATGAAATTATCCAGGCCGAGGCGACGGCGTTCAAGCAAGGGGGAGATATTTATGTGGCCGTATCTTTTTGTAGGGTGCGTTGGAATAGTTGTCGGATGGTGCGCGGGAGTCTTCTTCGCAGACAATTCGGCCTTGCTGGGCATTTGGAGCCTTGGCATATCGGTCATCGTCATGATGGTGACGCTGAAGATGTTACACTTGAGCGTCCGTGGTGATCGGGAGAGTCTGGCCAAGAGTGTCGAGGGCCTGTCCGAGCTGTCCGTGTGCGAGCAGGATGGCGAAGACCAGGAGGTGCCATCCGATGAGTCCTTCGCGTCAGCCTATGGCCTAACAGCTCGGGAACGGGAAGTATTCTCATTGCTGGCTCGTGGCAGGAACGCTGGCAGCATTCAGAGTAAACTTTACATATCAAATGGCACGGTGCGGTCTCACATGAACACGATCTATCGGAAGATTGGTGTGCATTCGCAGCAAGAGCTTATCGATCTCGTTGAACGTTCTGCATCTGAGTACCCGGGAGAATGCGAGCAGAAGGTTCGCATGGAGTCGATGCTTCCATGATTGGTGGCAGGCTCTTGCCAAGAGCCTGCGAATCACTCGAAACGCACGGAGCGACAGAACTTATAATACCTACATGAGAATAGAAAAGAAACAGGATGTCACTCCTCAAGGTTTTGTGGCACAATGGGTAGGTTCTCTCGTGGACTTGGCGACGCTCCGCTCGCCAACGTCAAAAGGAAAGATTAGAAAGAGAAGGCACCATGGCGACAGCCAAGAAGGCGAAAAAGACTACCCGGTCTGCTGACCGACGCAACATATGGCTCCTTGTTATCACGACCCTGTTGGTTATAGGGTCGGTATTTATGTTCACCCCTCCGCAGGAGAAGATCAACCAAGGTCTCGACATCCAAGGCGGCCTGTCAGTCGTGCTGACGGCGAAGGGTACCGACGGAGCGACCGTTTCCACGGATGAGATGGAAAGCAGCCGGGCCATCATCGAGAGCCGCGTGAATGCCCTCGGCGCTTCCGAGGCTGTCGTTCAGGTACAGGGCGCGAATCAGATTCTTGTCCAGATACCGGGCCTGTCAGATACCCAGGATGCGCTTGATACCATCGGAAAGACGGGGCAGCTCGAGTTTGCCCGCCTTGACTCCTTCACGGACGATGACGTCAAGACCAAGATTGAGAACGGGCAGTACGGCAGCAGTTCCACGATCACCGACGAACTGGGCAACTCTTTCCCTTCAGGCGAGACCGAGAACCTCACGGTTGAAAGCGGGACCTATACGCCCCTTGTCACCGGGCAAAACATTACCCGCGTTCAAGTTGGTAAAGCTTCCGAGACATCGGCTGACTATGCGGTGAATGTCACGCTTGATTCAACCGGCGCTGCTGCCTTCGCTGCAGCAACGGCCGACCTTGCTTCTTCAAATGGACGGATCGTCATCATCCTTGACGGCGAGGTGCAGTCTGCCCCAGCCGTGCAGTCTGAGATTCCCAACGGCGAGGTCTCGATCACGGGGGGTTATTCGCTCGATGACGCCAAGTCTCTCCAGACCGTTCTTGAGAGCGGCTCGCTGCCAGTGAGTTTCGAATATGCGCAGAGCCAAGTGGTCGGGCCGACGCTCGGGCAGGATGCGCTGTCTTCGGGTGTGCTCGTGGCGCTCATCGGCCTTGCGGTCGTCATATTGTATCTGCTCCTGTTCTATCGGGGATTGGGACTTGTCTCAGCTGCCGCCATGGTGGTTTTTGCGATTCTCTACCTGGGCATCCTTGCCACCCTCTCAGCGTTTCATCTGTTCAGCCTCTCCCTTGCGGGCATCGCGGGCATCGTGCTCACCATCGGCATGGCGGCCGACTCGTCAATTCTCACGATGGAGCGGTTCCGCGAAGAGATCCGCATGGGCAGAAGCGTCCGTGCGGCCTCGATCACGGGTGTCAAACACGCCATCTTGACCTCAATCGATGCTGACCTCGTGACGCTGGTGTCGGCTCTTTCCCTGTTCTTCCTGGCCTCTGCGAGCGTCAAGGGCTTCGGCCTGACGTTGGCGTTGGGCATCGCTTGCGACATCGTGATGATGCTGGTGTTCAAAGCTCCTCTCATCCGCCTGCTCGCGCCGCGTTCCATTGCGCGCCATCCTGACTTCTGGGGCACGAGGGACAGCCTGGTTGCCGCAGAAGGCTACGGGGCTTTGGCGGCAGCCGAAGGGGTGACCGTTGGCGAGGCCGAGGCTGGCGAAGCTATGAACCCTGCCGAGAGCGAGCGCCTTGCGACGCGTCGATCGGGGGAGTCGGGCGATGCTGCCGCAAAGGCGGCGGAGCATCCTCACGGCCGATTCATCAAACGCGACATCAACTTCCTTGGACACCGGCGCGTGTTCCTGACTATTGCGGCAGTGCTTGTGTGCGCGTCCGTTCTTGTGGTGGGCATCAAGGGCATGAACTTCGGCATTGAGTTTGTCGGTGGCACCTCCATCGCATTCCATGGCACCGATGACGTGACTATCGACCAGATGCGTTCGGCCTTCACCGAGGCTGGCGAGCCCGATGCCGTCATCCAGACGACGAACGCCGACGGGCAAGAGGGCTTTTTGGTGCGCACCACCACCACGAGCGCAGAGGATGCCACTTCGCGCGCCAATCAGGTTGCAGACAACTTAGGGCTTTCGACGGGCAGTTTTGAGGTGACCACCATCGGGCCGGACTGGGGCGCGAGCGTCATCCAGTCATCGGCCATCGCCTTCCTCGTGTCCATCATCCTCATCATCATCTATATTGCCATCAGGTTCGAGTACAAGATGGGCTTCATGGCCGTCGTTTCCCTGCTGCACGTCCTCGTCATCGTTGCGGGCGTGTATGCGCTTGTGGGCCGTGAGGTCAATCCCAACACCATCGCAGCCTTGCTGACCATTTTGGGATACTCGCTCTATGACACAGTTGTCGTGTTCCACCGCATCAATGACAACATGAAGGAGGGTGACATCAAATGCACGTTCATGACGATGGCGAACCACTCCATCAACCAGGTGTTCATCCGTTCCATCAACACCACGCTCTCCTCTCTCATCCCCGTGCTCGCCATGCTGTTCTTCGGCGGTGAGACCCTGAGGGATTTCGCATTCGCCATGGCCATCGGTCTGGCATTGGGCTCATACTCGTCCATAGCGGTGGCGAGTCCCCTTTATGCCATGTGGAAGACGCGCGAGCCACGCTTTGCGAAGCTGCAGAAAAAGTACGGCAACGAAATCGGCCGTTTTGAATTCTCGAGTCCGGCCATGCCTCCGGCTCGTCCATCCCGGAAGGTCACGACGCCTGGTGTCGACGGCCAACCCCAGGGAGGCACCGTTTCGAAGGCCCCGTCGAAGCCTTCGAAGGGCAGAGGACGCAAGCCCACGCGCAAGAGATAGCAGGCACCAACCACAAAAGGAAACGGCTCCGTGATTTCGGGGCCGTTTCCTTTTGTGGAGCCATTTCTGCACGCTGTGTTGAAAGCTGCGAAGGCGGACAGGGAAGTTCAAGAGTGCCCACATCTTTGGGGTTGCGCTTGAGCGGAGCGCTGAGCCTGGCGGCATCTGCTCCTCTTCCGCTGAGGCGAGATGCACCGGTCTCCAGCCGCGCTGACAGCCGCCTGCGGCAAGTGCGCAAATGTCTCGTTGCCCGCACTCACTCGATGCGTCACCCGCCGGGCCAGCAGATGACGCCGCGCCTCACAAAGCTTGCGATATGATACCCTGAACGGGAACGATAATTCTCGAGAAAGGGGCCTGTATGCGCCAAGGAAGCGCTCCTAATTTTTGCCCACCCACTGAAGAGGGCGTCACCATTGTTTTGGAGGACGAAGAGGGCGAACGGGTTGAACTTGAGTTTCTCGGCATCATCCTGCATCGGGATCGCCGGTACGGGTTCTTCTTTCCCCTATCCGATGTCGAGCCTGTTGGATCGTCTGGGGAGATCGTGCTGCTGGAGGTGACGGAGCTCGATGAGGAGGGTCAACCTTCGGGATTCGAGCTTGTCGAAGATGAGGCTGTGGCTGCTGAGGTGTATGAGGACTTCCGTACCGCCACTCATGAGCTTTACGATTTTTCAGACTGAGATTCTTTGCACTGGGAAGGGCCTCGCTCCAGGTGGGGAGGGTTGAGCTTGGTCCTTTGCGGTTCGGCGCGACGTGCGGGCTGAACGGTCAGGCACTATCGGCCAAACTGATCCCAGCCGCCAGGAGGCATGACTCGTTCGGATTGTGCAACGGCGGCGAGATACATGATCTCTTGATTGAGGGCACGTTCCAGTTCGCAGACATCCTCCTCTGTCTCTGCTGTTTCGAACAGATTCGCTGTCGCGTTCTTGATCGTCTCCATGAGTTTTTGGTATTCAGCACTGCCCATAAAGGCATCCTCCGATTGCATCTCTGCTGCGAACTCCCCGTTCACAAAATGGCCTACAAGAATATTCTGTTCGTCTGTCCCATGGCAACAGTGTACGACTTTTCCAGAAAACAGGGGGTTGAGTTTAGGATGGTCTGCAATTCGTTGAAAACCCTGCACAATCTTCTTGCTCAGCCCATCGAAAAAGGATGTCTCAGCGGCTTTGGAGCGGTTCTGCCGATACGCTTGCTTACCATTCGACGGGTGTCCAACTTCCGTCGATGTCACAAAGCCATGCTTCGGGTTCAGCGATGGAGAAGAAGGTGAGCGTCCTGTCGTCGGGCCCTTCGTAATGCTCGCCGATTCCGGTCATATGCGCATATCCGGCTTGCCTTATGTCCTGATCGGCCCGGTCAGTCAAATCGGCACGTCCGCGTAGGATAATCCAGCCGCTTCCCGGCTTCCATGCGGTCAGCTCGATTTTTGGGTTGGCTTGAAGTTCCCGGTAGACATCTTTCGTGGTGGCCGTGCAAAGCCAGATGAGCCCGTCGCGTTCCGCGACGAAGCTGAACGGGCGCACGTGGGGTTGGTCTCCTTCGCAGGTTGCCAGATACCAGGCGGGAACGCTGGCCAAGTAGGCGGCGACCGTCTTGCTTCCTGTCATGGATGTCCTCCTTTTCAGTGTGGTTTTCGAGGCGGTTCTCAGTGGGGGATAAGGTTTGACAGGCCGACGCACAGCTCCATGACGGCGACGGTTGCCGCTGCAATGACGTCGAGGCGCGAAAAGGCGAGCGGGTGCAGCCTCGTCCGTCCGGTTCCGCCATGGTAGCAGCGAGCATCCATGGCGGAGGACAACGTCTCTGCATGGCGAAAGGCGCTCGTGAACAAGGGGACGACCAATGCGCTGATGAGTCGGGGCCCTCCTCGGAACGGGTTGGTCGAGAACGACGCGCCTCGGCTGATTTGGGCATGGTAGATGATCCCGAACTCTGTGACGAACTGAGGCAGGAAGCGCAAGGCAATGCCCATCATCAGAGACAGCTCGTGGGCGGGGACGCCGAGGCGGGCCAGGGGATGCAGCAGGCGATCGAAGGCATCGGTGATGTCGAGGGTGGATGTCGTGAGGGTGAGCAGGCTCATGCTCAGAAGCAGAAGCAGGACGCGGATGCCAATGAAGGCCGCCTGGATCACTCCCTTCTCGCTGATGCGGAATATCCACCATTCGAGCAGCACTGCGCCGCCTTGCACGAAGAACACGTTCAGCAGCGCGGTTATGACGACGACGAACGCAAGCGGCGCGATTGAGCGCAAGGCCGAGCGCAGGGGTATCTTTGCGAAAGCATAGAATCCAAGGACGAAGACCGCGCACAAGGCAAGTCCGTAGAAGGTCTGTGCGGTGAAAATGACCACGATGAGCGCCAGGGAGAGCAGCAGTTTTGCCCGAGGGTCCATGCGGTGGACCGGGCTTTCCCCGGGATAGTAACGTCCGAAGACGGCGGGACTAGGCATGTTCCCCCCGCCTCTCTGCCGTCATGCCATGATATCGCCTTGCCAACGTGTCGGCCAGCTTTTCGGCATCGTAGAGCCCTGAATCCAGATCGATTCCTGCCTCGCGCAGCTCATTGGCAAGCCCTTGTGCCGCGGGCACTCCAAGGCCGATGTTTCGCAGCTCATCGGCATGGGAAAACACCTCCGTCGGGGTGCCGACCATGAACTGCCGGCCTCCGTTCAGGACGAGGATGCGGTCGGCGAGCCGGGCGAGGTCGTCCATCGAATGCGACACCATGGCAATGGTCAGGCCACTCTCATGCAGACCTGAGATGAGCGAGAGGAACTCCTCGCGGGCAACGGGGTCGAGCCCTGCGACTGGTTCGTCAAGAACGAGGACCTGCGGCTCCATGGCCAATATTCCGGCAAAAGCCACTCTCCTTTGTTGGCCGCCCGACAGCTCGAACGGACTTCTGGCGCCGATGTCATCTGCGTCCAGCTGCACGCTTGCCAGCGCGGCTCGGACGCGCGAATCGATCTCGCCTTCGGGAACGCCCATGTTACGTGGGCCAAATGCCACGTCGTCGAGCACGGTCGCAGCGAACAGCTGATGCTCTGGATACTGGAATACCAGCCCCACCCGTCCGCGGCAGTCTTGCAGCACCTGCTTGTCGGCCAGGTCGCGCCCGTCAAGGAGCACGCGGCCTCGGCTGGGATGCAGGAGCCCGTTCATGTGCTGGATGAGCGTGCTCTTGCCGCTCCCCGTATGCCCTGCGATGCCGAGGAATTCACCGTTGGCGAGCTCGAAGTCGATGCCCTCGATGGCCCAGTGCGCATCCGGTTGGGTTCCCCATTTGGGATCCCCGTATGCTTCTAACGACGGAGTGCTCTTTTCGGCGGGCTGCGAACTTTTTTTTCGGGACCGAAAGCCCTTCCGCTTCTCGTGTCCAGAATCCGTGTAGGAGTAGCTCACGCATTCAAAAGCAATTGACATAGCTCCTCCTTCAGCGTTGGCGTGTCAACGTGCGTGCCCACGGGAACGCCTCGATCCTGCAGAAGCCGAGACAGCTCGCAGGCGAACGGAACGTCGAGATTGAGCCCCTCGAGCGCGGCGGCATTGACGAGCACCTCGTCGGGGGTTCCCTCGCAGGCGATGTGTCCTGCATCAAGCACGATGACACGGTCCGCCAAGGTGGCCTCGTCCATGAAGTGCGTGATCATGACTATGGTCATGCCCTGCTCGTGAAGTTCTCGGCAAATGCGGAGCAGGCCGTTCCGACCTCGCGGGTCCAGCATTGCCGTCGCCTCGTCGAGGATGAGGATGGAGGGATCCATGGCCAGAACCCCGGCAATGGCGACGCGCTGCTTCTGACCGCCTGAGAGCGAGCTGGTCTCATGCTTGTCGAAGCCCTGCAGGCCGACGCCCGCCAAGGCGTCGGCCACGCGCTTCCGCAGCTCTTCGGGCTGAACGCCCAGATTCTCGGGGCCGAAGGCCACATCGTTCTCGACGAGGCTTGCAACCAGTTGGTCATCGGGATTCTGGAAGACCATGCCAGCATTGCTTCGAATAAAATACGTGGCTGTTCCGTCGGCGGTGTCGCGACCCAGGACCGACACGATGCCTTCGTCGGGGACGAGTAGGGCATTGATGTGCTTGGCGAGCGTGGATTTGCCCGAGCCGTTCCCGCCGAGGATGCAAACGAACTGCCCCTGTTCGATGGACAGCTCGATGTCGTCGAGCACAAGGGTGCTCCCATCATAGGAGAAGGCGGTATGTGAGAATTCTATCACGCCAGTCCTTTCGGTTCGTCCGTGGTGCGGGGAGGAATATTTGCAGCAGGGAAGGGGATGCTACCTTCCTTTGACCTGCTTCTTCTTTGGCGTCATCAGATTGGACACGCTTTTGTACACGATGATGGTCAAGACGGCATTCAGCGTTGCCTTCAGCAGGTTGAACGGGGTGAGGATGGGGATGATCATGGATATGACCGCGTCCAGGGGCACGCCGAGATACAGGGGGGTAATGACCAGGTTTCCGAGAATTGCCATGATGGTGGATACGATGACGCCCACCACCAAGCCAAGTATGGCACCCTTGAACGTGTGAAGCCGATGATACACGATGGATGCGGGCACAACGAAGCCCGTGACCACGAGGATGGTCATGATGGCTCCCGAGAAGTCTGCCAAGAGTATGCCGTGGATGACGGCGCCGACAATGCCGACGGCCAAGCCTGCTCCTGGACCGAAGGCGAACCCGCACACCATGGCTGGCATGGCGGAGGCGTCGTACTTGAGCCAGGCGACTCCCGGCAGCAAAGGAAACTCGATGAACGACAGCAGCACGCCGATTGCGCACATGAGGGCCATCGTGACGAGTTGTCTCGTTCCCCATCTGTTCGTATTTGTGAAGCTGAGGTTGTCTGCGCCGTCATCCTGGGGTGTGCGTGTGGCTTTCATATGAAATCCCTCTCTTTCTGCAGGCCGCTGTTTGTTCGGGTCAAGTTTTCCGGCCTGGAAAGAAGACGAGCCCGTATGAATTCATTCCATACAGGCTTCGTGGGGTCCATGAATGCACGCATTGGCGCTTTCTCATGGATCTCTGCCTCTTCCATCCGGACTGTGACCGTTGGTCCCGGAATCAAACCGGGTCAACCTGAGGACATGGTCGACTGCCTTTCGGCAGATGCGCTCATGCCGTCCAGGCTCGCGGACTTGCGGCCCGTCGAACGCATTTGCGTCCAACTTCCGCTTACCGCCAGTGAGGAGTTTCACCTCGCCCTGAAACAGAATTCATTGGCGCATATTGTAGCGATACCGATGGCAGAGTGCAAGCGCGAGGATCGCCTGCCGGCGGCGCTTCTCCTAAGAGTGATTGTTGAACCTCGTCAGCGGGTCACGTCGCTGGTCCTCTATGGAGTAGACATGAACCTGCTTGTCGGATTCCATTATCCTGTAATAGATTCCGTAGTGACCCGCGTATGCCACCCTCACATCAAACGGAGGTTTTGCTGCTTCGTAGATCGGGTCATAGGACCCGCCTATCTCGGGGACCGTGTCCAAGACATCAAGCACCTTGTCAATGCGCAGAAGATCCTGCTTCGCCATCACGCGTTGGTAGGCACGCTTTGCTGCGTCGGTCAGCAGAACCTGATAGGGACGGTCTTCCTCATCGTCCATCGCGTTTTTCCCTGCGCGCCTCATCGAGGGACGTGAGTTTACCTTCTCTGGCTTCTTCGTATCCCCTCATGATACCTTGGTACGTTCGCATTTCTCTTTCAAAAACCTTTTGCTGGAGATCCATCCTGGCGTCGAATGCAGCAGCATCCATGACCACGAGGCTGGTCTCGCCATTGCGAGTGATATAGACCGGCTCAAGGGTGTCGTGGCACAGTTCATAGATATCAGATATATTCCGCTGTAGATCGGAAGACGGCTTTACGATAGGCATGATTCCCTCCATTCTTTCTTTTCTATTATACCTATATTCAGTAAATTATCTGAATATATTCATATATTATTACGTAGAACTCTGACACTTGCCCTTTAAGGCGTGCCGAACAATAGAGCGGTTTCAGAATGCTTGACAAAGAGAACCTCCAGGCGTTTTGTGCTTTTCCGGGGCCGCTCGCTGATTTGTTGAGGAATTCTGCAAGTGGTCGGGTTAGTGCACCCCTATAATTCTTTACTTTAGCGCGCGAAAGTGTTTCTGCCGAAACAGATTGTCTTTCTGCCACTCGGTCTCGACAGCAGCTCTTTCGTCATGTCTGGGAAACCTGTCATAGGAAAGAGGAACTCTCTATGGATATTGTCCAGATCATCCACGATGTCGATGCCTTCGTCTGGGGGCCTCCGATGCTCGTGATCCTGTTGGGCTCGCACCTGTTCTTGACCTTTCGAACGGGAATCATCCAGCGAAAACTGCCGACCGCCATTAAGCTTTCGGTTACCAAGGATCCTGATGCGGAGGGTGACATCAGCCAGTTCGGAGCGCTTGCCACAGCTCTTTCGGCTACGATCGGCACGGGCAACATCGTCGGTGTTGGCACGGCGATCTTTGCGGGCGGGCCGGGTGCCGTGTTCTGGATGTGGCTCACGGGCGTCTTTGGCATTGCGACGAAGTATGCGGAAACGTATGCAGGCGTGAAGTATCGCGTGAAGGATCATAAGGGAAATATGCTTGGCGGCGCCATGTATGCATGGAGGCGTGCTTTTCAAAAGGACGGAAAGACTCCCTGGTGGGGCATGCTCGGCGCGGGCGCCTTCGCCCTCTTCGCGGCAATCGCCTCATTCGGCATCGGATCGGCGGTGCAGGCCAGTGCTCTGACGGATGTCCTCGTCTCAAACATTCCCGGCATTCCTCCCTGGAGCATCGGGCTGGCTGTGGTCGTTTTGGTGTCGATCGTCATCTTTGGCGGGGTCAAGTCCATCTCGCGAGTGTGTGAGAAACTCGTTCCGTTCATGGCCATTGCCTATGCGCTCGGCTGCTTGGTGATCATAGGCATCAACTGGGCCTATTTAGGAGATACCATCGTCCTGATAGTCGAGAGCGCCTTCACGCCTAAGGCAGCCTTTGGCGGTGCACTTGGCAGCGGGCTGATGGCGGCATTGCAGTTTGGAGCCGCACGTGGTCTGTTTTCAAATGAGTCTGGCATGGGATCCGCTCCCATCGTGGCTGCTGCTGCCACGACGCGCAATCCTGCGCGTCAGGCGCTCGTGTCCATGACGGGCACGTTTTGGGACACGGTCGTCGTGTGTGCGCTGACCGGCCTCGTGCTGGTGTCGACGATGCTGGCAAACCCTGGCATTCTGGAGACGGGCCAAGTTCAGGCTGGGGCGGAGTTGACCAGCGCAGCCTTCGCCTCGATACCTTTCATCGGCACGCCCATCCTGGTGTTTGGCATGGTCCTCTTCGCGTATTCCACGATTCTGGGATGGTCCTATTACGGCAACCGTTGCGTCACCTACCTGTTTGGCAAGCGTGCGATCCGCCCGTATCAGGTCCTCTATGTCCTGGTCGCATTCTTGGGAGCGGTTGGCGTTGGTGACCTGGTGTGGACCATTTCCGACATCACCAATGCCTTCATGGCGTTGCCGAACATCATCATGGTTCTCATGTTGTCGGGCTTGATTGCCCGTGAGACCAAGCATTATGTTTGGGACGAAAACCTTGATGAGATCGATGACACGCCGATTCCGGTGCTCGAGTCGAAGTAGGATTGGCAAGCTTCGGCATTTCTTCTTGTATGCGGTATCATGGCCGTATGGATAACGAACGAAAAACTTTGGCGATAGTCGGTGGCGGCGCTGCGGGATTGGCCGCTGCCGTCGCTGCCGCGCGCAGGCTGAACGCGTTGCGGCGGGAGGGTGTACGGGGCATCGTCCCCGTTGACATCGTGATCTATGAGGCTGACGAGCGCGTGGGTCGTTCCATCCTGGTGACGGGAAATGGCCGCTGCAACTTTTCGAACGCGCGAATCACGGGGAATGTCTACCGCAACGGTGAATTCGTGTCGCGAGCCCTTGCCGAACTCCTGAACCAAGGCGTGGAGCGCAGCGATGAAGCGCCGGCGCGGGAGCTCCAGGAGCATCCCATTTGCGAATTCTTTTCTGATCTGGGCCTGGTGTGGCGGGAAGATGACGATGGGCGGCTCTATCCTCTCGCCAACAAAGCATCCAGCGTGCTCGACGTGCTTCGCTTCGCCTGCGAGCGTTTAGGGGTACGTGAGGAGCGCGAGGCGGAAGTTGTCAAAATCGTGCCTCCCTCGCGTTCGGGGGAGCGGTTTCATCTTCGATCCGGTGACGGCAGGGTCATCCACGCCCAGGCCGTCATCGTCGCTTGCGGCGGTCGGACGGACGTTGAGGCGATGCCAAGCACCTATGCACACGCACCGGGCCGCCCGGTTCTGGGTCCCCTCAAGACGGCGGAAGCCGTCGTGAAGCGTCTCGACAACATTCGCGTGCGTGCCTCCCTTTCCGTCGTCGGCCCTGAGGGGAAGCAGAAGGCGAGGGAAAGCGGTGAGCTGCTGTTTCGCTCGTACGGGGTGTCGGGCATCGCCGTGTTCAACCTTTCGCGCTTTGCCTGCAAGGGCGATGCGCTGCTCGTGGACTTCCTTCCCTCTGAGCCAAAGGGGGAACGGTTCCTGACTTCTCGCCGCAGGCGCATGGTTGCCGGCGGACTGACCTTGACCTGTGAGGATTTCCTGCGTGGCCTGCTGCTGCCGCCGGTGGCACGTGCGGTGATCGGGCAGGCCGGACTGCATCCTTCTTCCCCGTTTGACGAGGCGGACGTGGCTCCGCTTGCTCGGGCTCTCAAGGCGTTTCCGCTTACGGTGGCGGGCATTGGCGATCCTCGCCAATGCCAGGTGACCCGTGGTGGCTATGACGTCAGCCTGTTTGATCCTTCCACCATGGAGTCTCGATGCGATCCCGGGCTCTATGCGGTTGGCGAGGCTTTGGACGTGGATGGGCCCTGTGGCGGATACAACCTTCATTGGGCTTGGACGAGCGGCATTCTTGCCGGTCGTTCAGCGGTGGAAAGGCTGGCTCATGCTTGAGGTGTCGAACGTGCGCCTCCCGCTCGATGCGGGACTTCCTGGAGCAGAGGGCCTGTTGGCGACGACCGCTGCACGGGCGCTGGGCATCGCGCCTTCCGAGGTGCGATCGGTGCGCATTCTGAGGCGCAGCGTGGACGCACGGAAGAAGCAAGACGTGCATTTTGCAGCCACGTTGGGCGTGTGCCTTGCGGATGCGGCGCTGGAAGACCGGGTGCTTGCCGATTCTCCCGTCCCGGGACGTGGGGTCGCAGGGACGAACGTGAAGCTCCATCAGCCTTATGAGCCACTTGCTGTTCCTGAGCTGGCCCCAGCGTTTGACGCGACCGCCGATGTTCGCCCGATTGTGGTGGGAACAGGTCCGGCGGGACTGTTTGCTGCGCTCTTTTTGGCGCGTGCCGGCTTGAAGCCGCTTGTCCTGGAACGCGGTGGCGAAGTGGGCGAGCGCCTTGCCGCAGTCCATGCCTTCGATGCGGGCGGAGATCTTGATCCGGTGACGAACATCCAGTTCGGCGAAGGAGGGGCGGGCACGTTTTCGGATGGGAAACTGACCACCAACGTGAAGAACCCGCTGACGCGGCATGTGGTGCGCTGGTTCGTCGACGCCGGCGCACCCGAAGAGATACTTTGGCAGGCAAAGCCCCATATTGGCACGGACCTGCTGGTCAAGGTGGTGCGCACGCTCCGTCGGCAGATACAGGAAGCCGGCGGTGAGGTCCGCTTCCATGCGCAGCTCTCCGGCCTGCGCTTCTCGGATGGCGCGCTTGCTGGCATCGAGGTGCTCGACACGCGCTTGGCCGAGGCCGAGGCCATGGATGCCAGCCGTCTTGTGCTGGCGTGCGGGCACTCCGCTCGCGACACGTTTGAGGTCGTCCATGATGCCGGCCTTCGCATGGAGCAGAAGCCGTTTTCGGTCGGGGTGCGCATCGAACATCGGCAAAAAGACATCAATCGCGCTCAATATGGGAAGGCGGCGAGCCATCCCGCGCTCGGTGCGGCAGATTACAAGCTTGCCGTTCACTTGCCGAGCGGACGTGGGGTGTACACGTTCTGCATGTGTCCAGGCGGAGAAGTGGTGTGCGCGGCCAGCGAAGAGGACGGCGTGGTGGTGAACGGCATGAGCCGTTTTGCGCGTGAGGGGCGCAATGCGAACAGCGCCCTGCTCGTCGGCGTGGGCCCGGATGACTTTGGGAGCGCGCACCCTCTGGCGGGCGTCGAGCTTCAGCGACGCATGGAGCGGGCGGCGTATGCGTGCGCACGGGAGTCCGGTGGAGCTCCCTATCAGGCTCCCGCGCAGGCGGTGGGGGAGTTCCTGGCGGGCTCGTCCGGCACGCCGAGCCCGACGGTGCGTCCCAGCTACGCGCGGGGCGTCGCATGGTGCGACCTGCATGAGTGTTTGCCTCCTTTTGTCGCGGGTGCCCTTTCCGAGGCCTTGCCCCTGCTCGATCGCCGGCTTCATGGCTTCGCGGATGGGGGTGCCGTCATGACGGGCGTCGAGACCCGGAGCTCCAGCCCCGTTCGCATCGTCAGAGACGGAAACTTCCAGGCGCTGGTCGATGGCGGTGCTGCGCGGACGGCATCGGCTGGAGAGGACGATGGGTGCCTCGATGCCGCAGGATCGGGCCTGTATCCGTGTGGCGAGGGTGCCGGCTATGCGGGTGGCATCATGAGCGCGGCATGCGATGGCCTCCGTGTCGCGCAAGCGCTTGCGCGGGCCTATGAGGAGCGCAGCTGACGGCGATGACAGCTGTCGCGCAGCAAGAAGTCCCGAGCCCTGCTTTTGGGTGCCTGGCCGTTGCCGCTGGCCTTTCTCTCCTTCTGCTGGCATAATCGGATGCAACGAAAGACGAACGAGCGATAGGAGCGGCGATGACCACCCATCAGATGCGTGTTGCGGATCGCAAGCTGTCGGAAGGCGAGGCGCATGAGATTCTCGAAGCGGGAGAATATTGCGTCATATCCACCGTCGACGAAGACGGAATGCCCTACGGCGTGCCTTTGTCCTATGTGATGATGGATGGCAGGCTTTATATACATACCACCAATACCTATGGACACAAACTGGACGACTTCGAACGCGATGATCGGGTATGCGTGACCGTGGCGACCGAAGTGGAGGCATGCTTCGAGAATGACTTTCTCACCTCGCGCTATGCGTCGGTCATCGCACGTGGGCGCATCCGCCGGGTGGAGGACGACCTTTCCGTCCGTCAGGCGCTCGTCGCGCTGACCATGAAGTACCTGCCTGAATACAAACATGAAATTGGCCCGAATATGAAGCGCGATCTGCCTGAGACGGCCATCTGGGCGGTCGACCTCGACGAAATCACCGGCAAAGGTGCGCATCGTTTGAAGAAATGAAAAATCCTTTTGGCACTCGCGGAACAATCCCGGTAAAATGAAGGCAAATCAAGAGATGACAGCGTTTCCTTCCCCGGATGGAAACCCGCGAAAGCGCTCATATGCCAACACCGTAGGGCTTTGAAGGTGGAGGCGTAGGGGCGCTTTTCTCATAGAGAGGAAAGCCATGCAAAAGTTCGTCGCGGAAGAGTCGTTTTGGGAGCTGTTTCCTGATGCCAGCATCGGAGTCATGGTCGTGAGCGGCCTGAAGAGCGCCGACGAGATTCCTTCCGAAGACGCGGTCGAGATAGCGAAGCTGCTGGCCGATGCCAACGAGGAAGCCAACCGTTATCTTACCAGCAACGTCATTTCCGAAAACGAGGTGGTGAAGACCTGGAGGCAGGCGTTCCAGAAATTCAAGACGAAGAAGGGTGCCCGCTGCTCGATCGAGAACCTGCTCAAGCGCGTTCTGAAAGGGAATCCGGTGGGGTCCAT
>JAEZDJ010000058.1 GCA_023429565.1 Actinomycetes bacterium | reverse complement strand
GGAAAAGACACTCTAAGCTAAATAATCATTTAAGAGAGCCTGTCAACCGCTGACAAGCACCTCTCTTCAAGATATGTCATGATTTTCGCAAGCAAACATAATTCAATCGTAGAACGCTTCTTATTTTCATTTCAGAAAGGAAGCTTCCATGAATGAGATGCTGATAGCGGAAATCTCGAACAAAATGGCGGGCTTTTTATCCTGCCAACAACTTAAGCGGCTCAACGACGTGTTGAAGAGCGTTCTGCTGTACGAAAAGCAAATTCTTGCGGCCAACGAAAGCGACGACCTTCTCGACACCTTTCTCACTGCGAAGGAAGTTGAAGGCTGCTCGTCAAAGACCCTGGCATATTACGAGGCAACCATCCGCAAAATGATTGACCAAACAAACAAGCCGCTTTCTCAAATCAGTACCGATGACTTACGCGAATATCTAACCAAATACCAAGAGCAAAACGGTTCGAGCAGAGTCACAATAGATAACATTCGTCGAATATTCTCAAGCTTCTTCTCGTGGCTCGAAGACGAAGATTACATCGTAAAAAGCCCCGTCAGAAGGATCCACAAGATCAAAACGGCATCGACAATCAAAGAGGTGCTGTCAGACGAACACCTGGAAGCCTTGCGTGATGGCTGCCGAACGAAACGAGACCTCGCCATCGTAGATCTCCTCGCCTCGACCGGTATGAGAATCGGGGAACTCGTACTTCTCGACAGAGGCGACATCAATCTCGCCGAACGCGAGTGCATCGTGCTTGGCAAGGGAAACAAAGAACGGCAAGTTTATTTCGACGCTCGAGCAAAACTCCACTTGCAAGACTATCTTTCATCAAGGACAGATGCCAATCCTGCACTTTTCGTATCGTTGAACTCCCCTCATGATCGAATTAGCATTGGAGGCATCGAGCTACGACTTCGAGTCTTGGGCCGATCTCTCATGCTCCCAAAAGTTCATCCTCACAAGTTTCGGAGAACGCTCGCAACCAGCGCCATAGACAAGGGAATGCCAATTGAGCAGGTGCAAAAACTTCTCGGTCATGCGAGAATAGACACCACAATGCATTATGCATTGGTGAGCCAGAGCAATGTGAAGCAATCTCATAGGAAGTATCTGGGATGATTCTTGCAGATATATGTAGGTACGTAACCACGAAATCAAACGCATCGGATATCCGCACGCCTGATAATTACATAACCACCGAATGTATGAAACCTAATAGAGGCGGCATTTCGCGAGCAGCGGCAATTCCTCAAAACGGGAAAGTTACCTGCTTTTCAAAAGGGGACATATTGCTATCCAATATTCGACCCTATTTTAAAAAAATATGGCATGCAGAATGGAATGGATATTGCTCGAACGACGTCTTGGTCATACGTCAAAACGATCCAAGTAACACAAACATAGACTATCTCTATGCGCTAATTAGCAGTGATGAATTTTTCAACTACGACATGGCAACCTCAAAGGGCACCAAAATGCCACGAGGCGACAAAGAATCGATCATGCGGTATGAATTCACCAGCCTTTCGCTTGAGCGGCAAGAAGCAATCGGAAAGATTGTCTCGAACCTGAATCAAAAGATCGCCCTCAACTCTCGCATAAATGATTATTTAGCTGAGATTGGAAAAACCATTTGGACGAAAACGGCTGATCGAGCAACGTCGACTATGAAAATTGTTGATGTTGTCGCAGACGTCATCACAGGAAAGACACCGCCTACGAAGAAGACCGAATACTACGGTCAGGATTACCCGTTCGTTACCATCCCGGATATGCATTCCGTTGTTTGGCTTTGCTCAACAGAAAGGTCGTTATCCGAGGCGGGCAACAAATCGCAGCCCAAGAAACTTGTTCCGCGAGGTAGCGTCTTGGTTTCCTGCATTGCAACTGTAGGCCTGGTTGGAATAGCGCAGAAACCTTCGCACTTCAACCAGCAGATTAATACTGTGCTGCCGGCGAGGGGCGGAGAGGAATTTTATCTTTACTACGCCATGCATTCCATCAAACAAGACCTTCTTGGAATTGGTGCGACAGGAAGTGCAACTCTTAACGTAAACAAGGGAGCTTTCTCGAGTATTGAGATTCCTTGGCCTTCTGAAAAGGAGATGGAAATGTATATAAGAACCGTTAAACCCTTGTTTGAAGCAATTGAAGTGAACACGACGGAGTCCCTGCGTTTGCAAGAGCTTAGAGATATGCTCCTACCCAAGCTAATGTCTGGCGAGATTGACGTATCGAAAGTTGAACTCTAATGCGCACTGTTGCTTTAAGGTTTGCTGAAAATTTCGCTCCGGAATGCGGCACTATTGCGGCCCATCAGGAGGCTATCAATGAATTCGGTTACGTTTGGTATGGAAAGCTAGGGTCTGCCGTTTCTTTCAAAACGGTAGGTGAAATCCTAGATACTGATGACCCGAAAATTCTGCTTATTCATAGCGGAGGCCAAGACCGCTGGTGGGCCCATATTGAAAAGATTCAACGAGAGACTCCTCCTCTCGAAGAGATACCGAGTTACTATCGTAAAACCGCTAACGATTTCGGTTGTTGGTTCAAGGTAAAAGCTTTCGAGCCCGCGGATAAATCTGTAATGTCGCAATGCGTGGTTGCCTCGTCCGGAAAGATCTTGAGCACTGCCTCAAGGCATAGCATGAGCCCTTATTTCATAATTGATTTCAACACTTAGAATAGGTGGCAGAATGGATTTACCAACAGGCGTGAATTTGGCACTGAGCATACTGTCTGTCATTTTGGTCGTAGTCTCGGTGTCCGTAGCCGTGATTACTGTAAGACAGAATAACAAAATGATTGAAGCGAGTACGCGACCATACATCGTCGTAACGAGCAAGATGACGAATTTTGGAAGCCCAGTTTATTATCTGGTACTGAAAAACTACGGCCAATCTGGTGCGCATATTGATGCCTGGTCAGTAGATTTCGACCTAGCAAAATGCAGTCTCGGAGAAGGGCGTGTTCCTTTCAGTAATATCGAAGGGTCGTTTTTGGCGCCGTCGCAAAGCGTTGTGTGCGCGGTTGACTATCAAAAACTAAAAGCCCTCGATCGAGGATTGTTGGTTTTTGAAATAACCTACAGCTCAGAAAGCAAATCCTACAAGGAGAAGTGCCGAGTGAATATCGCCGCCTATGCCGATTTAGTTCACGCTCGCTCCTCTAGCTCATCTGGCGATCTTAAAAACATCTCATATGCGCTGCAAGACCTTGTGGAAAAGACACTCTAAGCTAAATAATCATTTAGCTTAACGAGAACCAGTTCCTGGTAGCGCATCGAATCAACAAAGGAGACAATTTTTTGTTGCGTGCGAAGATCAGGAAGGCTTATTTCGATTCTTGCAAGGTCACTGGGATGCACTCGAAACACCTTCATCCCCTTAACGTACTGTCTTAATAGGGCTTTAAACCTAGGGGTCTGCGCCAGGTAGTTTAAGTATGGGGGCAATATGAGGCCCTGGTCTTTAACGCGCATAATCGTTGTTTCAGTCCCAGCAACTGCAGGCAGATTTCTCGGATTATTGAATAGGTAAGCATGACCCAAATCATCAATCGTTTCTGACGTCAACACGTAAACAATATCCTGATCCCTAAGTTCTTGAGAGGGTCTGATTTTTTCGTCTTTTGTGATATACGGGATTGGTTTTTGTGGTGATTCAACATCTATCGACGTATCAAAACCTTTATACAAATCGCCATAGTGAATATAGAGATAGTCACCATTCTCGTACATCCTGGCGCGTGGTGTGCTCGCACCACGCGCAAAAGTACAGAGGTCTCCCAAGGAATGCTTAGAACTCATAGCCGATTGCCCCCAGATTCTTTTTAATCTGCTCTTGGAGACGATTGGATTCTTCGAACATCTTGCCAAGTTCGCCAGTCAAACGAGTCATCTTTTCTTCAAAGGGCTCATCGTCCTCTTCAGCATCAGCGATACCAACATAGCGACCAGGGGTCAAAATGTAATCCTGCTTTGCAATATCTTCGATGCCAACCGCCGCGCAAAAGCCTTTCTCGTCTTCAAGGCTTCCAGCACGGAAGTCGTCAAACACTTTAGCAACCTTGGCGATATCCTCTTCGGTGAACTCGCGCAGCTTACGGGTAACCATGGTGCCCATCTCGCGAGCATCAACAAACAACGTCTTTCCAGGCTGCTCTTTGCGCTTGCTTACGATCCAGAGACTTACAGGAATACCCGTGCTGTAGAACAACTGGCCAGGCATTGCAATAATGCCCTCAATTAAGTCTGCCTCGATGATCTTGCGACGGATGTCACCTTCTCCGCTGGACTGAGAGGACAGGGATCCATTTGCAAGAACCATACCCATGCGCCCAGTAGAGTTTAGGTGGTGGATCATGTGCTGCATCCAGGCAAAGTTAGCGTTGCCCTCCGGAGGAATGCCATAGTCCCAACGCGGATCCTCTTTCAGCTTATCGCCGCCCCAATCGCTTAGATTGAAAGGCGGGTTTGCCATCACGAAGTCAAAACGCTTGTCTTTATGGCAATCGTCGAAGAACGTATCCGCATTAAAGCTTCCCAAATCGGCATCAATGCCGCGAATAGCCAGGTTCATCGTGGCCATCTTCCAGGTAGTGGGGTTGCTTTCCTGGCCATAGATGGCAATGTCATCGATATTGCCTTGATGGTGTTTTACGAATTCAGCAGACTGCACGAACATGCCGCCCGACCCACAGCAAGGGTCGTACACGCGACCATGATATGGCTGGATTACCTCTACCAAGGTCTTAACGATGCAGGCTGGAGTATAGAACTCCCCAGCATTTTTGCCTTCTGCTTCGGCAAATTTTGATAGGCAGTATTCATAGGTGCGCCCTAGGATGTCGCGGGTGTCGCCCTTTTCTGCCATCTTTACGTTAGTGAACAGATCGACAACTTCGCCGAGCCTACGCTTATCAAGCTCCTGCCGTGCAAAATTCTTAGGCAGGATGCCCTTCAGCTTTGCGTTTTCTGATTCGATTGCGCGCATAGCGTCGTCGATAACCTTGCCAATTTCGGGAGTGTGTGCAGCAGTGGCAATAACACTCCAACGTGCATTCTCGGGCACAAAGAAAATATTGTCGCAGGTGTATTCATCGCGGTCTTCTTCGAAGCCTTCACCCTCGTCTACAAGTTGTTGGTAGCGCTGATCGAATTTATCAGAAATGTACTTTAGAAAGATAAGGCCCAGAACAACGTTTTTGTATTCAGAAGCATCAATGTTTCCACGAAGCTTATCAGCTGCCTTCCAAATCTGCTCTTCGAAACCAATGTTTGCCGTATTGTCCGTTTTCTTCGCCATCATCTTTCCTATTCATATACTTTGGTATCGGCCCACAGCTCACACTGCGCCATTACGGTTTCCATTGCGTCATCAACACCCTCAGGCGGGTATTTGTACTTTTTCAACAAACGCTTGATACGACGGCGCATTCCCGCCCTAGCACTTTGCTTTTCCTGCCAATCTATTGTCGCACTAGTTCGCATTGCCTCGGTAAGCTCTCGGGTTATGGCAACTAATTGATCGTTATCGTAAAAGTCTTTTACGGCCTGCGGCTTGGTAAGGGCGTCATAAAAGGCAAGCTCTTCATCATCCAGCCCTAGTTTCGTGCCCTCTTCGCGATCCGTCATCATGTCGTGCGCCATTGCTAGGAGCTCTTCGATAACCTCAGCATTGGTTAGCATACCGTTTAGATATCCATTCACGGCAGATTGCAGCATTTCACTGAACTTATTCGCTTTAACAACGCTGCGCCTTGAATAGCTTTTCACCTGCTCCTTGATTAGTCTTTTCAGGGTTTCAACAGCAATATTCTTCTGTTTCATCTGCGCGAGTTCCTGCAGGAAAGCTTCATCGAACAGGGAAATCTCGACTTCGTCTTTGTCGAAAATATTAACGACACCTTCTGTTTGGACCGATTGCTCCAAAATAGCGGCGACACGCTCGTTGAACTCTTTGTAGGTCATACCATTGCCACCAGTCCCAGTGCGACCAGTGATACGCAGCACCTGCACGCGCAAAACCGACAAGTAAGCAGCCTCATGCTGGTCCTCTTTTGATACCAGGCTCTTGCAGAGGCTTAATGCCTGACCCATAAGCTGCGACTGCTTTAGGAAATCTTCCATTTCATCGGCATGCTTTGGATCTAACAGCCAGTCAGTGCCGTCGCTGATCAGGCGAGCGAGCTGAACCTTGCTGTCCGTAAACACTTTCTCCGTGTAGTTAAAGCCGTAAAGAATATCGCGGCATACATCAAGCTTTTCCAAGAACTTCGGATAAGCGGTAGCCGCAATATCCATGTCCCCATAGTTATGCTGGTCACGATTGGTGTAGTCCTTCATAGCCTGCTTTAGTGCGTTGGCAATTCCTATGTAGTCAACGACCAGGCCGCCCTCCTTGCCTTTGTAGACACGGTTGACACGGGCAATAGCCTGCATTAAGTTGTGCCCCTTCATGGGCTTAAACACGTACATGGTTGCTAGCGAGGGCACATCAAATCCGGTCAGCCACATGTCTACTACGATAGCTATTTTAAGAGAGTCATCATCAGACTTGAAACGTCGCTCCATTTCCTTCTTATGTTCTTTGCCACCGCAGACTTTGAACCATTCTTCGGGGTCCTGATTGCCCATTGTCATTACAACGCCGACCTTCTCTTTCCATTCAGGTCGCATGCGTAAAATCTCTTCGTAGATCTTCATTGCTACTGGTCTTGAGTAGGCCACGACAAGCGCTTTTCCGGTGAGGATATCAGATCGGTTTTGCTCGTAGTGGTTCACTATGTCGCTACACAATGCCTCTATGGTTTCTGGAGCAGAAAGAACTCCCTCCAATCCTGCCATGGTGTGCTTGGACCTCTCGACGCTTGCCTCATCAGCGTTTCGCGCAAACTCAGCGTATTCATTGTCAAGCTGCTCAAGTACGTTCTTGTCGAGATGCAGCGCAACAACGCGACTTTCGTAATAGACTGGGCGTGTCGCATTATCCTCAACCGCCTGAGTCATGTCGTATACGTCGATGTAATCACCAAATATCTCGCGGGTATTCTTGTCCTCTGTTGAGATTGGCGTGCCAGTAAAGCCGATATATGAGGCATTGGGGAGCGCCTTGCGAACCAGCATGGCGGCACCAATGCTCACATTGCCTTCGGCATCCATCTTCTCTGTCAGACCATATTGGCCACGGTGTGCCTCATCCACCATGACGACTACGTTGTCTCTGTCGCACAGCGGTTCTTCTCCATCCATAAACTTCTGCATGGTAGTGAAGATGATGCCGTTGGCCTCTCGATCCAAAAGCAAGCTTTTCAAGTGCTCCCTACTTTTTGCATTCTCGGGTGTCTGGCGCAGAAAGTCCTTGCAACGACTGAACTGTCCATAAAGCTGGTCGTCGAGGTCGTTCCTGTCGGTGATGACGACGATAGTCGGACTGTTAAGCGCGTCCTGCAGCATGTGGGCCAAAAACACCATAGACAGAGATTTGCCGCTGCCTTGAGTGTGCCAGAAAACACCAATTTTTCCATCACCCTCTACGGCTTCCACAGCGCGCGTTGCAGCCTTATGCACTGCAAAATACTGGTGGTATGCCGCAAGGATCTTGATGGTTTTCTCATTGGTGTTATTGAAACAAATGAAGTTACGGATGATATCCAGAAGACGATCTTTGCGGAACATGCCTTCTAGCATTGTTTCATAATTTGCGTACTGCGTATTGGCGTAATCGCCATCCGCACTTTTCCATTCAACGAATCTGTCTTCAGTTGCGGTAATGGTGCCGACGCGAGTGTCGGCCATGTCGCTCATCACGCAAAAGACATTAGGAACAAATAGGCTGGGAATATGCTGCATGTAATTACGTAGCTGCAGATAGGCATCCGACGCATCGGTTTCTTCACGCGATGGCGACTTGAGCTCAAACATCACTAACGGCATGCCGTTAACGAAAATGATGACATCAGGCCGCTTTTCGGAGTATTCAACAAAGGTCCATTGATTAACGACTTGGAAGATATTGTTTTCAGGATTCTCGTAATCAAGGAGATAGACAATATCATCTCGATCCTGCTTGCCGTCAAAGTACCTAACCTCGACACCAGACTGAAGATAATCATTGAAACGTTCGTTGCGAATCTCTAGCTTGCCAGTTTCTGTATTGTTTAGCTTAAAGATTGCTTCTTGAATAGCTTGCGCAGGAAGGCCTGGATTTATTTTGCGCAAAGCGGCCGGTAGCACTTCGGGAATAAAAACGTCGTCGTACTTTTCGGAAGTGCGAGCAACATCAGGCCCATGTAGATATTCATAGCCTAGGTATGAGGTGAAGTACTCTATGATGGCTTGCTCGTAGAAGTCCTCGTTCATATGTATTCCGGTTACGGCGTAGTCAAGCTGGCCCATCTTACTCGCCCCCTGTTAGATCATGAATAAGACAGGTGCGCATATAGGCACTGAAGCTCATTCCTTTTAGCGACGCCTGCTCTTGGGCAGCCTCTTTAAGGTTCTTGGGGATGCGCAGTGTAATTGCTATTTGACCGCCCTCGGCCAAATGCCGTTTCTGCTCTGTATCGGTCGCCCCTTTGGTTACTAAATCAGCAAAGGTATCTGTTGCCATACCGCCTCCGTCCCCTGCATCGTTATGCAATACAAAGTATATACGTATCTGCGGCGCAGAACCTTAGCAACTGGCTAAGAAACGAGTGAACTTGGATTAAAGGTTCAAAAATGCGTTTCAAGTTTTGAATTGTATTAAAAACGTTACTTAACTATTCACACCCCATTCACACCCAGAAAGTGGCGGTATATAACAAAGCAGGCCAGCCGTTTTTGTTGGCTGACCTGCTGTAACGTTTGGTCGCGGGGACAGGATTTGAACCTATGACCTCCGGGTTATGAGCCCGGCGAGCTACCAGACTGCTCCACCCCGCACTGTTTGCGCCTACCCTCCTGCTCGTGTATACCTCGAACAGGAAAAGCGGCAAAAATAGATACTACACGTCTTTGCGCACGACTGCAAGAAAAACTTTGTCATTCCCCAAAATACTTCTGCCACACGGCAAAACGGAACTGTCGGGAGCCTCCAACGTCTCCTTTAATCCAATGCCTCGCACGTTCATTCCAGAACAAAGCTCAAAACGCCTCCCCTCCCACTCCGCACCCCTATTCCCGCTCGATCAGCTTGATGAGCTCTTGCCGCGAATGCAGACCCATCTTGGCGTAGATGTGGTTGGTGTGCGTCTTCACCGTGCTGTACGCCACGCCCAAGACGTCGGCACTCGCCTGAAGGCTTCGGCCGCGAGCTAGCAGGTTCAGCACCTCCCTCTCGCGGTTCGACAGCTCATACTGCGCGGCTAGGGCCTCGCATTTCTCGTCGAGCAGTGAGGCGAACACGTCGGACAAATCCATCTGGGCCGCCTCGGCGATGTCCACGCGCTTGAAAGCCCGCCCGGCCTCGGAATCATCGCCTGCGCGGCGAGGAAGAGGCAGGCTCACGCCCAATGCCGGCGACGTGACGCTCCCCACCACCACAAACAGGTAGACAATCAGCACCGACACGCCCACAACCAGCATGGTCGAGCTCGACCCGAACCACATGCCCACGAACGATCCCGCCAGAAGCCCCAGATTCATTCCCGCCTTCCCAAACCCGAACACCGTCGCTATGGGGGTTCGCACCGCTGCGGCAATGTCGGAAAGCGAGGCCCACACGAACATCTCGAATAGGATGTACCCCGACATAATGGCAATGGCCGCCAACGCCCCGTAACGCCCCTCCAGAAACGGCAGGATCAGAAGCCCCGCCGCCATCAGAGGGACAATCAGTTTGTAAGCCGCGTCTATCCGGGATTTCCGAAACACCACGATGCTGCCAAGCGCCGCCGCAATCATGACAATCGCCACCCCGGCAAACACCTCGCCTCCAACTCCGGGAGACGTGGCAAACGGCAACGCTGACGTATGGCCGCGCATGAAACCGGGCGCCAGGCAGTAGATGGAGGTCACCGCCACGAACCCGAGCGGGACGGCCTTGCGTATCGACCCGCCCGCCAAAGGAGCACCGCCCCCCACAGCTCCCTCGGTGCGGGCATCGCAAGAATCTCCCTTGAGCCGCTCAGTGCACCACAGCATGAGCAAGGCGGACGCCACCGGCAGGGCTGCACAAACGGCGATGGCCACTGGTGAAGGCAGTACGTTCACCAACAGATAGAAGCAAACTCCCATCAGCATGGAAACGGGAATGGTGTACTTCTTGGCAAAGCGGGGCGGAATGGTCGCGTACGCCTCCGACCACAGCAGCAGCAGTCCCGCGGTCCCCACGCCCGAAGCCACCGCGCCGGCATACACGAAGGCGTCATTTCCTCCATGCGCTGCCGAAAGGCACAGCGTGCCCACCAAGGTCAGCAGGACAAGAAACGCCATCGCGACTTTATGCCGATGCAGAGGCGAATGATTCAACAGGAGGCATCCCAGAACGATCATGGCGCCTCCATTGGCCGCCACGTTGAGCATCCATGCGTTGAGCCCCAACGTCTCGCTTCCGCCACCCCAGAATGCCGTGGAGAAGAACGCGATATGCACCCATCCCCAACACATGCCGAAGCCCAAGCAGTGGGCCACAAACCAGTCGAGGGGCACGCCCGATCCCCTGCCTTCGGCATCGCCGCCCCACTCCTCCTGCACAAAAAAGCGCTCTCCCACCAAACGGTGCCCTTGCTCCCTGCCATCCGCCATCAGCACACCCCATCCCCCGCAACAGCCGATCGAATAACCCTCTTGAATCTCGCAATCCACCGAGAGGGTGGATTCTCGGCACGCTTCCCGATCGGTACCCTTGCTTATGCCGGTCAAGGCTAGCGAAGAAAAGGCGCCAGCGCAAGGCCGGATACGCAAGCCATTCAACAAGGAGGGATCACATGGACGCACGCAAACAGGGGATTTCAAGAAGGTCGTTCTTGCAGGGAGCGGGATGCACGGCCGTCGCGCTTGCCTCCACGGGCATGCTGGCAAGCTGCGCAAGCCCGCAATCAGCTTCGTCGAAAACCTCGTCCGGCGAGAGCGCTCCAAAGAGCTACAATCCCGCCGAAACCATGGACGTCGACATCGTGGTCGTCGGATCGGGATCATCCGGCGTCGCTGCTGCCGTTCAGGCAGCCGAGCTGGGCGCCTCGACCCTGCTGCTGGAAAAGGAACAGCAGACCGGCGGGAACGGACGCAAGACCGAGGGCATGTTCGCCATCGGCTCTTCCATTCAGAAGGAGTCGGGCGTGGGCAGCGACGTCACCTTCCGCCACATCATCGCGGCAGAGCAGGAGTTCTTCAATTATCGCATCAACAACCTGCTGTGGAAGGACATGGCAGAGGCATCGGGAGAGGACATCGACTGGATGGTGTCCCATGGCGTGGAATTTTCTGGCGTCGTCGATGACTACCACGGGCTCGGCAAGGTGACGGCATTTCACTGGTTCGGCGACAACGGTTCAGGCAGCCGCTATATCGATCCCATGATCGCCTCCGCCGAGAAGCTGGGTGCCACCGTGATGACCGCCACGCCCGCCGTCGATCTCATCATCGAAGACGGGACGGTGAAGGGCCTGTACGCGCAGAAGGACGACGACTCCATCCTGCAGGTCAATGCGAAGGCGGTCATCCTCACTTCGGGCGGCTATGCCAACGACGCCGCCACCATGGCCGAACGCGGCTACGACCTCACCTACTCCATCAACAACGGAGTTCCCGGCCATGACGGCGACGGCCTGCGCATGGCCATCTCGGCCGGAGCAAACGACGTCTCCCGGCAAAGATGTTTCCTGAGGGAGCCTTACTCCTACGGCATCGACTTCTTCGCCACCATGACCCAGACCATCCATCGCGGCGGCCCGGTGCTGTGGGTCAACCAGGATGCCGAGCGTTACGTGAGCGAAGCCGCCGGCGCCTTCACCCCTGGATGCAATTCCAACGCCATCCACTCCCAAGAGCATTCCTATCTGGTGATGAGCCAAGACGTCATCGACGCGTTCGTGGCCAAGACCGGATATGCCGATTTGCAGAAGGACATGGAAGACGCCGTCCAAGCCTGCCCCGCTGACAACATCTTCAAAGCCGACACCATCGAGGAGCTGGCCAAGAAGCAGGGCATCGATCCCACGAAGCTCGCCGCCACGGTCTCACGCTACAACGAGCTGTGCGCAGACGGCGTGGACGAAGACTTCAACAAGCCCGCCGAGAGCATGGTGCCCGTCAAGACCGCCCCCTTCTACATCTTCCGCCAGGATCTGGCGTTCTGGACCTCCATCGGGGGCATCGACACCAACCGTCACATGGAGGCCATCGACGAGAAGGGCAACCCCATCCCCGGCCTCTACGCCGCCGGCACCGACGGCTGCAACCTCTACCGCGAGACCTACACCATGAATGTGCCCGCCTCCTGCAACGCCAACAACTGCTATTCGGGGCGCACGGCAGCAAAGAACGCCTACACGTCTTACGTGGCCTGACACACGACCTCCCTCCCAAGCCAGAAGCTCCATGCATCTCGTGGGGCTTCTGGCCTCAGCCCATGAAACAGCCAGCCAGAGCACTTGAGCGAGATTCCTCCCCTCTGTTTCTTTCAGTGCTTTCTTCCCCAAAAGAATGGTTCTGTCCCTCATGTTTTTCCCAAGTTGCCGTACAATCGACAGGGTAACCACGAATCCGGCAGACCCTTGGGCCGGGCACGGCACCTCGGTGGCACGGGCGCACGACATCACCAGAGCACACGGCAGATGCCATCACCCTCCCTGCGGCAGGCAAGAAGCGCAGCGTCGCGCAAATCCTCCGCACGCAGGAATCCGTCGTCAGCGGAACACGGCACGGCCCCAAGCGCCGTCCGCCGCACGCTCCGCGCAGGCAGCCATGCATCACCAAGGGACACAACGATAAGGAGCATCAGTCCATATGGCCGTCATCGACGTGCACGCGCACATCTATCCGGAAAAGATCGCCTCACGGGCCGTTGACGCGGTCGGAGATTTCTACGCCGTCGACATGGAGGGAGACGGAACGCCCGCCCACCTGCTTTCCTCCCGCGAACAGGCACCCCTCACGCACTTCGTCGTGCACTCCGTCGCAACGTCGCCCCATGCCGTTACCTCAATCAATGACTTCATCGCCCAACAGTGTCGCGAACACCCGGAGTTCATCGGCTTCGCGGCCATGCACCAGGATTTTCCTGATCCCGAAGCGGAAATCGACCGCATCGTGGCCCTGGGCCTCCAGGGCGTGAAGCTGCACCCCGACACGCAGAAGGTGAACATGGACGACCCCCGTCTCATGCGCCTCTACGAGATCATCGAGGGTCGGCTGCCGCTCATCGTCCACACGGGCGACTACCGCTACGACTATTCCAACCCCCAACGCCTCAAGTCCATCCTGCACACGTTCCCGAATCTCGTGGTCGATGCCGCCCACTTCGGAGGCTGGTCCATCCCCGAGATCGGATACGATGTCCTGCATGACGAGAACGTGTTCATTGACGTGTCCAGCTCGATAGCATTTCTCGGCAATCGACGCACCGCCGAACTGGTCCGGATGTGGGGAACCGACCGCGTGATGTTTGGCTCCGACTTCCCCATGTGGAGCCCCTCTGACGAATACGACCGGTTCACCTCGCTCGGGTTCACCGACGATGAGCTGGAAGACATGCTCTGGCACAACGCCGAGCGTTTCGTGGGGTGTAAGGTCAGCTAGAAAGCTTGGGAGGGACGCCTCTTCGTTCGGCGTCCCTCCCAAGGTGCGCAAGCTTGCAGAAGCACACGGGGAAGAACGGGCTTCCGACGCCGTCTTTCAAAAGGCGGATCGGCACGTGAGTCGGCCCGTCCTATGAGGCAGAATCTTCCTCATCCCGCTCCACCACAAGGCGGATTTTATCGATGCGGTGGCGATCCATGTCCACCACGGTGAAGGTGGCCGTGGTGCCGTCATGCTCCACCTCGGCCGTGTCGCCCTCGTCGGGGATGCGGTCGAACAGCGCGAGCAGCAGGCCACCCGCCGTCTCGCACTCCTCAGCTTCCGCAGGCGTGAACCCGATGAGGTCTTCCACGTCGTCAATGGGCATGGAGCCATCCAACAGGTAGCTGGCATCGTCCAGCATGACCACGTCGCTGATGGTCCCGTGCTGATACTCGTCATCGATGCGGCCGACAATCTGTTCCATGATGTCGCTCATGGTGACGATTCCCGCCGTGCCGCCGTGCTCGTCGATGACGATGGCAATCTTCGTCCTCTTCGCCTGCAGCGTCTGCAGGAGTTTCGCGATGGGGACGCTCTCGGGGACGGCCTCGATGGTGCGGATGTGCAAATCGTCCATGGTGCTGCCGGCCGGCATGGTGTAGATGTCCTTCACATGCACGAATCCGACGATGCGGTCCTTGTTGCCTCGGCAGACGGGATAACGAGTGTATTTGTACCGCGTGACGACGGAAAGGTTCTCCTCGAGAGAATCTTCCAAATCGACGCAGACGATGTCCGTGCGCGGGGTCATGATGGCCTCGGCATCCTTGTCGCCAAGGTCGAAGATGTTGTCCACATACTCGTTCTGCTCGGGGTCGATGAGCCCACTTTCGGTGCTCTCGTCAATGAGCAGGCGAATCTCCTCATCGGTGTACACCTCATGCTCATTTGCCACATCGTGGCCGAGCATCTTCATGACGCCGTTCGTGATGGTGTTGAAGAGCCACATGATCGGGTAGGTGATTCGGTAGAACCACACCAGAGGACCCGACGTGAACAGCGCATAGCGCTCCGTGGAGAAGATGGCCAGCGACTTGGGAATGAGCTCGCCCACGACAATGTGCAACGCTGTGATGATCACAAACCCGACGGCGACCGCAATGCCGCTGATGACGGCATCGGGAAGGCCGAACAATGCCAGGAGGGGATGGATGAGCTCGCTGACAGCAGGCTCGCCCAACCAGCCCAAGGCAAGGGAGGCCAACGTGATTCCCAGCTGACAGGCTGACAGATAGGCGTTGACGTTGTCGGCCACAAGCTTGGCGTACTTCGCGCCCGAGCGGCCTTCCTCCGTCATGATTTCGACCTGGGACTTGCGAATTCGCACGAGAGAGAATTCGGCAACAACAAAAAACGCGTTCATCAAAAGAAAGAACAGAACAAGAAACAAGCTGAGCGCAACGGGCATAATACCGGATGGTCCTCCTCTATATGGCTGCTTGCCGCATAATCGTACGGCATTCAGCAGGGCACACATTCAACTGTTACGTAAAACCCTCAGGTTTCCACACAATGCACGCACGGGGGCAGCCTCAGCACGGCGAAGCTGCCGCCCAGCGCTGCGAAACCCCGTTTCACATGCTTCGGCCTCCCCTTTCCTCTGCAGGGCAAGGCTCGTGCCATTCCCCCTTCGGCAACAAGGAGCGATCCAGTACCTCCCTCACAGGGCGATCTGCCCTGTGAGCAGCAAAAAGAGAGACAGCACGGCCGCAGCGAGAATGATAAATACAATCGCCTTGTCCACCGTGCTGCGAAGATACGGCTCCCCGCGTTCCTTCTTGCCCTTGACGTACACGACAATGCCAGGCGCATACAGCAACGACATTATGGTGAGGCCCGTGGCGCCGCTGGCATAGGCCAGGAAGAAGCTGTACACCACCCCGATCACCGCAAAGATGCGCCACAGCACGATGCTTCCCCGCAGCCTGCCGCGGAACAGTTCCTTTTCCGTGAAGGTCAATTTGGCAAAGTACGCGGCAGATAGCAGATAGGGCAGCAGGATCATGCCCGCCGATATGGTATAGAAGAATTGGTAGGTGCTGTCAGAAAACAGCATGATGATGAAAAACACCTCGACGATGATGTTGGTGACAACGAGCGTGACAATGGGGGCGCCCTTCTTGTTCGTCTTGGCAAACGCCTTGATGAACACCCCTTGTGCGGCAGCCTCATAAGGAGATTCGCTCGACAACACGGTGTAGCCCAGCATAGCCCCGACCAACGAAAGCACCACGCCGCCATTGATGAGGACGGCACCCCATTGGCCCACGGCCACCTCCATGACGCCCGCGAGCGCCGGGTTCTCGAGTTCAGCCAACTGAGACAAGGGCATGATGCCCATGGACAGGGTCGACACTAGCAGGTAGATGGTGAGCACGCAGACGAAGGCGATGATAGTCGCCTTACCCACATCCTGTTCGCGCTTGGCACGGCCGGAGATGGCCACAGCCCCTTCGATGCCCACGAACACCCAGATGGTGATCATCATGGTGCCGCTCACCTGTTCCCAGAACGGCAGCCCGGGATCGGCGCCCGCCGTGAGATTCGCCAAAAAGATGCTCGGATCGAACTTTTGCAGAAAGATGATGGCTGTGATGGCAACGAATATGGGGACGATCTTGCTGATGGTGATGACGGCGTTCACTCCGGTGACCTCTTTGATGCCCCGCGACGCAAGAAACACGTAGAACCAGATAAGACAGCTGGCACCGATGATCGACGGCAGGTTGTTGCCCGAACCGAACACGGGAAAGAAGTAGGAGAGGGCACCAAACAGCAGCGCCGAAAAGCTGACCGTGCACAGCAGCGCGCTGATCCAATAGCCCCAGGCGCTGTTGAATCCCAGGAAATCACCGAACCCCGCGCTGGCATAGCTGTAGATGCCGCCTTTCAGCTGGGGCTTGAGACGCGAAAGCGCAAAGAACGACATCACGAGGCACAACACGCCGATGCCCGATATTCCCCACGCCGTGAAGATGGCCGTGCCACTGGCCCCATGTGCAGCCTGGTCGCCGGCAAGTGTGAACACCCCGCCGCCAACGATGAGCGTGATGACCGTGGTCACCAAGCGGAAGATGCCCATGCTCCCCTGCTGATTCAGCGGGGGTTCACCCCCCGCCGTCGAGGGCGAACCCACGGACGCAGACGCCGCCGAGGGGGCTGGCGTCGAATGGTGCGATGCGGATGCGCTCATGGGTCACCGTTTCTCATCGGGTTGACCGCTCTATGATACCCCACGCCGTCTCGGCCAGACAGATCAACCCGCTTTGTTTTGCACCTGGCAAGAAAGCTGGCCGGTCATCGCCCGATGACCGCGCGGTCCACAAGCACGTTCGCAAGTGCAGACCGGTTGAGCGTGCATCCCAGCCCATGCTCGTTGCCCGTTCGGTTGAGCGTGACGAGACCCCGTTCCGCCGTGTAAGGCGGGTCCGTCACGTCCGACGCGAAATAGCGTGCGGTTGCGCCGATATCCCCCGGCGCGTCCACGGAGGGCACCGTCTCGAACGCCGCATGCAGCCGCTTCGACACGCCGGTGTCATACATGCCGCCCATCCAGACCGCGATGCCACGCTCCCGCGCCGCCCGAACGAACGCAAGCGACGGCTGAACGCCTCCGAACTTGCCCACCTTCACCGCATAGCACCGCAGGTTGGCATAGCCGAGCGCACGTTCGAGATCGCGCTGGGTGACGATTGACTCATCAAGGCACAGAGGCGTGCGCATCGTGCGCTGCAAATGGCTCAATCGTTCGAAAAGCGACGCGCGGCCTCCGGCGGAACCGCGGCGTCGCGGATCAAGCGGCTCTTCGAGCCAGGCCGCTCCGCACTCATCGAGCGCATGCAGCTCGTCGGCATCATGTTCCGTGAAGCTCTGGTTGGCATCAAGAGTCAGCATGACGTGGGGCAAGGCAGCCCGAACGGCCCGAACCGCGGGCAATCCGTTCCCCGGCGACACCTTCATCTTGATGCGCCGATACCCTGCCTCGACGCAACGGCGGGCTGCCTCGACGGATTCCTCCACGGACCCGATGCCAATCACCGCGCCGGCGGGAACGCACACGGTTTCCCCGGCATCGGCGGGCGCCTCGCCGCCGATGAGCTTCCACAGCGGTTCCCCGACAATCTTGCCATACAGATCCCAGAGGGCAGGTTCTATGGCCCCGCGGGCAAGCGGATAGGCCGCCGCCTCAGGATGGGCAGAAAGCACCGCATGCGCCTCGCCGGGATGGAGGAACACCTCGCTGCACACCAAGGGCGCCAGCACGTCGTGCAACACGCGCGCATCCTGGTCCAGCGTCTCCGGCAGATACCAGTCCGTGGGAAACGCGACACATTCTCCCAGGCCAGTGCGCCCTGCGTGGTCAACCACCTCGACAATGAGGGACTCGCGATACGTCAGCGTGCCCTTGGCCGTCCTGAAAGGATGGGTGAAGGGCAGGCGTATGCGGTAGAGCACGACTCTCTGCACTTCGATGCGCTGGTCATACCGTTGTTCCAGAGCAACCCGGTCCGTCTTGCCAATGCCGGTGCGCGGGAAGGGATCGAGCACGCACACATGTCGCGGAAGGTAGAGCCTCGAAAGGAGGGGATCGAGGCTCGCACGCACCGAAGCGGCAAACAGCTGAGGAACCGATCCTCGTGCAGACGGATCGCGCTCGACGAACGCGACCGGACGACGGCCCCACGTGGCGTCGGGCACGCCATACACATAGGCATCCGCCACGCCGGGCGCACGCAGGATCTTGTCGCGAATCTCGGCGGGGTAGACGTTCTCTCCCCCAGAGACGAACATGTCAGAGGTTCGCTCCTTGACATACAGCCGACCATCCCGATAGGCGGCTGTGTCGCCGGTCAGAAAATAGCCGTCAACCGTCAGAGCGGCGCGGGCATTGAGATATCCGCCGAACACGCCCGGCCCTCTGACGGCAAGGCGCCCGAAGCCGTCCTCCCCCGGATCGACGATATGCACCTTGTAGCCCGGAAGGAGCCGCAACCCTCCCATGAACGATGGGGTGACCTGAGCATGGGCAACCTGGCTGGCCGTTTCCGTCATGCCATAGCTCATATACACGCGGGCACCGGCTTCGAGGGCGCGGTCAAGGGTGGCGGGGTTGGAAGCACTGCCTCCCAGCAAGATGCAGATATAACGCCCGATCACCCCCGCCGCATCGGCGGCCAGCATGTCCTGAAGCATCTTGTCAACCACTGAAACGTGCGTTGCGCCAGCACGCTCGACGTCGTCCAGCAGACGCGCGGCATCAAATTTCTCGTACAGGATGAAGGGGCATTGGTTCAGCAGGCTACGGACGACCACCTGGAATCCCCCGATATGAAACAAGGGAAGCACCGCCTGCCACAGGCCCTCGCCCACCCGATTGAGCATGGCGTTCGACGCTTCAGCGGATCGGCAGAGGTTGTCCCACGTCAGCTGCACGGCCTTGGGACGACCGGTCGTTCCTGACGTGAACATGACAAGCGCCCGGTCGCTGCGGTCGAACAGGTGCCCGGCATGCTCGGCAAAATGGATGAGCTCCTCCACGGCGTCTTGACGGGCCAGCTCGTCGCGTCGGCGACGGGCCTCGCGGCCCGACGTCACGCGGCCAAGGGCGCGGGTCGATCGCGGTGGAGCGGAAATGTTCGCGCGCGAGGCAAAACTCGGACGGGCAGCGCCCTGCTGCTTCGTCTCCGGCTCGCCCGTCAGCTGAGCGAGCGCCCTTTTGATCAAGGCATCCGCTTGCTCGTCCCCAATGCACAGCGCCACCCTGGTTCCAGACCTGCGCTCAAGCTCAAGCTGTCTGAAGAGTTTTTCGGAATCCGTCAGGCGATGGTTGAGAATTGCCAAGGAAAAACCGCCATAGGCTGCCGCGAGAATGAGGAATATGAAGGCGGGACGGTTCGGCAGATCAACGACGACGCTATCGCCCCTCTGCACGCCTTGGTTGCGCAACAGGCGTGCGATGGCGGCGGAGACCATGCGGGTCTCCCGATAGGAGTACGTTTTCCGTTCGCCCTTATCGTCGACGTACGTAAAGCATGTCCGGTGGGGACACCGTCTGACCATGCTTTCGAACGCGCCAATCATCGTCGCCTCAGCCTTGCCTCTCGATCATCTTCCCCTCCCCACACCGCATCGGCTCCAGGACACGTGAGAAGGATGTTCTCCATCAGCCGCACTCCCCTTGAGCCGAGCGAATTTCCTAGGGGAACTTCGGGAATTGGGTGAAGTCGGGGGATCGCTTTTCCTTGAACGCGTCCCTCCCCTCCTTCGCTTCGTCGGTCGTGTAGTACAGCAGCGTCGCATCGCCGGCAAGCTGCTGGATGCCCGCCAGGCCATCGGTCGCCGCATTGAACGATGCCTTCATGAACCGCAGCGCCGTGGGCGAGAACTGAAGCATCTCGCGGGCCCACGCCACGCATTCCTCCTCCAGGTTCTCAAAAGGAACAACGGCATTGACCAAGCCCATCTCCAAGGCCTCCGCAGCCGTGTACTGACGGCAGAGATACCATATCTCACGGGCCTTCTTCTGTCCGACGATTGCCGCCAGATAGCCCGCGCCGTAGCCGGCATCGAAACTGCCGACCTTGGGGCCCGTCTGGCCAAACTTCGCCGTCTCGGCCGCAAGGGACAGGTCGCACAAGATATGCAGCACATGCCCGCCGCCGATGGCGTAGCCGTTCACCATGGCGATGACGGGCTTGGGCACCACGCGGATGAGCCGCTGCAGATCCAGGACGTTCAGCCGAGGAATGCTGTCCTCGCCCACATAGCCGCCGTTTCCGCGGATTTTTTGGTCGCCGCCAGAGCAGAATGCCTCGTCCTCGTGACGGCCCCCGTGGTTGGCTCCGGTCAGAATGATGACGCCGATTGACGCATCGTCGCGCGCTTCGGTGAACGCATCGTACAGCTCGTTCACCGTCAAAGGCGTGAACGCGTTGCGGCGCTCAGGGCGGTTGATGGTGATCTTGGCAATGCCCTCGGACGTCTCATAGACGATCTCACGGTACGCCTTGCCAGCTTGCCAGACGATGCTGCTCATTAAACCATCCTTTCGATGCGCGTCGACGGAGCGAAATGCGCAGGAGGAAGAAGAGGACTCGGTTGGATTGCCCTCTATAGTAACGCCTCGGAAGCACTTTTGCATCTGGTCTCAGAATATCTCCGAAAAAGCACGTGTTCGGGGGCTGTGCGGAGGCGGGAAAGCAGACACGCTGTAAGGCGGCGCCGATAGAGCGAGGCATCGGCAGGGCGAGAGAGCCGGCCGCAGCGGCAACGCCGGCGGCAGCGGCAGCGGCAGCGGCAGGATGTTTCGAATCATTCGCCGTCTCTGCCGGCAGAATTGCGGCCCGGGACGGCCGAAGCCTGTGGGTTGGCTGGGCTGCATGGGCGCAAAGCGGCCGATCGTCAAAGATGCCGAGATATGGGTAGCTTTTTGGGCAGCAACTCCGTAGGCTCGATGGAAATCCCCAGGTCGCGAGTTCTGCGAGAGCTCCTTCCTCTCAAGAATTGCCCAAAACTCGGGACTTTTGACGATCCGCAAGGGGGCGAAGGCGCAGAGGGGCAAAGGAGGAGAACGAAGAAGAAGGGACACGGCAGAGTACGACGCCATCCTGAAGCTGGGACCCCTGCGTCAGGCTACCGAGCTCCTCACGACGAAGGGGAGCCCGAAGAAACCGCTTCCAGAAAATCCACGAGGCAACGTGCGAACTCCGAAGGATTCTCCAAATGGGTGTCATGGCCAGAACCTGGGATGACGCGCACTTCGGCACAAGGCAGTGCCGCCACCTCCTCCGACAGCGAGCGATACTTCCCGTCAAGCTCTCCCGCCAGATAGAGCACGGGCACACCGCTCGCTGCGAGCGACTGCAAGACGTGGGACCGGGAAGGCATGGCATGCTGCCCGGCGTGCTCGAACGATCGGGCCAAGGCCTCCGGATCATTCGAAAGGCGTTCGGCGCGGATGCAATGGCGAACCGCATCGGGCAGCGTCTGCTGCGTTGCGAACAGCGGGAGCTTCTCCCAGAAGTCCATGAACGCCTCGATTCCCCCAGCACGCAGTCGGGCTGCGTTGCGAAGGTCGCGGTCGGCGGCAGCGGAACGTTCGGCCGCATCCGTCGGCCCCAATCCAGCCGCCTCCAACACAAGCGCACCGAAAGGATGGGGATCGTGGCACAGGGCGGCAAGGGCCACGCGGCCGCCCATCGAGTAGCCAACGACGAGGGGCTTCAACGCGAATTCCTGATGGGGACCGCCCGTCTCCGACCGACCGGGCTCCTCAGTCCCGCCACAAAGGGTCGAAGCGCTTGCATTCGCCTCCGCGGACACATGGGCAAGGAACGCCAAAAGCGCCTCGGCCTGCGCCTCAATCCCATAGGCAGCAGCCCCCTGTGGAAGGTCGCTGTCTCCATGGCCCACCAATTCAAAAGCGTGCACGACACGGCCCTGGGCGATATGCGGAGCAACTCCCTCCCATGTTGCGGAACTCTGGGAAAACCCATGCACCAGGACGACAGGGGCAACCAGATCGCCCTGGGTCGAAGGACCGTCCCACGTCACGTACCGGTACGATACCCCCCGAAATAAGAAGCGCCGATCCCGCGGGGCAGCTCCGTCCTCCATCAGGATCCCTCGCCGGCAGACCAGCAGGGAGCATAGCGTTCCTCAAGGCCCCGCAGCGGCACGGGCACCTCGATCAGGGAGATGCCTGACGTGCCGAGGAATGCGCGATAGGCATCCTCGAATTCCCCGACTGTCGCGGCACGGCGATAGGGCACGGCGAAAGCCTTGGCGGCAGCCTCGAAGTCGACATCTTGCGGGGTGAGGAACAGCCGCTCGAAATACCCGTCGGGAGATTTCTGGGGCAACATGTCGAAAATGGCACCACCGTTGTTGTTCAGCAGAACGATGACGATGCTCGGATTCTCATCGCCCGACAACCGCGAGCCGACAGACTCGCGCTGGAACCGCAATTCCCGCTGCAACGAAAGCGCGTTCAGGTCGTGCAGCAGGGCAAGGTCGCCGATGAGCAGGGTCGTTTGGGCAAAGCTCTGGGCAGCGCCCAACGCAGACGACACCGTGCCATCAATGCCGTTGAGGCCACGGTTGCAGAGCACGGCCAGAGGCTTGTTCGCCTTGAGATAGAACGTGTCAAGCGCGCGCACGCTCATGGAACTGGCAGCAAACAGGCACGATCCAGATGGGGCAAGCTCAACCGCACGACGAACGAACGCCCCCTCAAAACCGGAGTCGCACGTGGCGGACGCCACTATGCGCGTTCGCGCAGCATCGTTGGCAACCGTCCACGCCTCCGCGAACGCAGCCTGACCACTCTCGGATTCGTCCCTTCCTGAAGCCCCATCCGCGTCCATCATCGAGTGAGCAAAATCGGCCGCTTCGCAGCGGACAAACAGGTCGGTTGCGCTGTTGAAGTCGCGTGTCTCCATCGGATCAACGACAACCTGCAGAGGGGCGGCGTCGGACATGAGCTGCGTTGCCCGCTTCGACACAGGATAACGACCAAACCGCACAACAACCTCAGGGACCAGATCGGGAGGAACCACGCCACCCCGCCCGATCACGCTGTCGTAGTTGTCCATGACCAGCGGTTCGTCGAAGCTGCGCAGGCCAGAAAGCGGGTCCGCCAAAAGCGGCAGGCCAAGCGAGCGAGCCCAGGCCAACACCAGACGCGCCTCTTCCTCCGTCGCACAGGTTCCCTCTCCCGCAAGCACAAGCGCACGACCGCCAGCCAGCATCCTCTCGATCTGCGCCGCATGGAGGGGATCGACCGTCGAACGCGTCGCCACGATTCCCCGCATCCCCGGCAAAGGACGCCCAAAATGCCCGTCACCAGAACCATCTTCAGACTCGCCTGCCGCGACAGATTCGAAAGGTTCCAAGTCGAACAGGCCCACGCTGGTGAAATCGGGCCTGAGGGGCTCGTCGAAAGGAAAGTTGAAGTGCACGGGACCGCCCGAGCACGCCCCCGCCAAGCGGGCATCGATCCCCGCCGCCCGGGAAGCGCCATCGTCCTCCGGACACCAGGTCGTTCCCCTCGCGTGAATGCAGGCCTCACGCGCCATCTGCCGAGCGAACGCCATCGACGCGCCATCGCTTGCCGGAAGCGGCATCTGCTGGAACCGACGCACATGGTCGCCGTAGACCTTCATCTGATCGCAGGTCTGCGGGGCACCGAGCCCCTGCAGCCGAGGCGGGCGGTCGCCCGTCAGCATGATCAGGGGAACCCGAGACGATTCGGCTTCAAGCACGGCCGGGTAATAGTTGGCAACAGCCGTGCCTGACGTGCAGATCAACGCAGCCGGCCGGCCAGACGCCTTCCCCATCCCCAGGGCGAAGAACGCCGCGCCACGTTCGTCAACGTCCACGAAAACACGTAGGCGGTCAGGAAAGCGGCGGGACAGCTCGTATGCGGTCATGGCAAGGGGAGTCGATCGCGAGCCGGGGCTCACCACCACATCACGCACGCCCCAGCGCGTCAGCTCGTCGAAAAAAGCCACGAGAAACAGCGCGCTTTCCCGCGATGCGGGAGCCGATCTCTCGATGCTCATCGCTCCCCCTCGGCGGCAAGGGAACTCCCACTCCCACCAGACGCGCCGCCACAACCGGTTTCCCGACCCCCTGCGCCATCCATTCCTTTTCCGGCAGCGCCGTCCTCCCCATCGAAGGCGGAAAGTATCGTCTTCAACTTCATGCCAATCTCATCGTATTCATCGTCCGCCACACTCCCCGAGACAATGCCGCATCCGGCATATACCCAGCCCATCTCTCCATCGAACACGCCGGTGCGCAGAGCCACGGAAAACGCCCCATCGCCGTCGCCATCCACGTATCCGCAGGCGCCGGCAAAGAAACCCCGATTATACGGCTCAATGGAGCGGATGAGCATTTTCGCCTCGCCGACGGGCGCGCCTGCGACGGCCGGGGTCGGATGCAGGTCGCCCTTCATTTCCCCCAGGTCAACGCCTTCAAGCAGATGCGCTGTGGCTGGCGTGCACAGATGCTGCACATGGGTCAATGACAGGATGCCCGGCTCCTCCGGAACATCCACGTCGTAGCAGGTGCGGCGGAACACCTCGCGGATGAACCTCACCACGTAATCATGCTCGGCTCGATTCTTGGGATCAGCCAAAAGACCTGCGGCAAAAGACCGGCGCTCTTCTTCCGAAGACCCCGCCGGGCACGTCCCAGCAAGGCACATGCTCTCCAACCGCGTGCCGCGCTTGCGCACCAGCAACTCCGGCGTACACCCGCAAAAGAACACGTCGGCGTACCGGTACAGCAGCACCGTGCCACGCGCAGGCCCGTCAATGAGATTCACCAGCAGGTCCTTGGAAGAAAAGGGGTCGTCGGAGACAATCTTCTTGCGTCGCGACAACACCACCTTGTCCACTCGCCCCTCGTCGATGGCCTCAAGCGCCTTTGCCACCTGCTCGCGCCAAAGAGCGCGCGAATCGGGCTTGATCGTGTAGGGAATTGTCTTGCGACGACGCGGCGGCGCAGACAACACCTGGCGCGCAAAGCGCTCGATTCGCCCCGGATACACGGGGCCAAGAGAATTGACCTGAAGCATCGTGCCGCGCTCATTCTGGATGAGGACGATTTCAGGCAGCATGAAATCCAAACGGGGAAACGCCTCGGACAGTTCGTCGACAGGCGAGGAATTCTCCGCATCAAAACGGTTGAACGAGAAGTACACAGGCGGCTGCTCGACGGGACCTTCCAGTTCGTTTTCGGCATCATCGAGCGTCGGCAACGCGATACAACGCCCGAGACCCAGGTAGCGGCACGCGCTCTGCTTGTCGTAATACACGAACTGGTCAGTAAAGCCCTTCTGCAACACACAGAACGCGTCGACGATGTCGGCCTCGATCAACTGCGTGTGCGAATGGATCCTCATCGTGGTTCTCCCGTCCGCGCCGTCGGCCTTCTTGCCGCCATGCGCACCGAATCAGCAACAAAGCTTGTTGTTGTCCGCATTCTAGCACGACGTATTCTATACTGGCTGCTTGCAGCTATGCGCACGGGCGGTTCGCCCCTCTCGCCGATCCCAAGCTCGGCGGGCCGAGGCTGGCAAGGTCACCTCCCTTCGCACGGCTCAATTGGTCCCGCTCGCGAAAGGCATGCCATGAAGAAGTTTTTCGAGGAATTCAAGGAATTCATTAGCCAGGGCAATGTGATGGATCTCGCCGTCGCAGTCGTCATCGGCGCAGCGTTCACCGCCATCGTCAACTCGGTGGTGAACGACTTGATCATGCCAATCGTCTCGCTGGTCACCGGCGGCATGAACTTCGCGGAGATGAAGATTGTGATTGGCACGGGGGCTGACCCAGCCTCGATTACCTATGGCAACCTCATCAGCGCCATCATTCAATTCGTCATCATCGCGCTCGTGGTGTTCCTCATCGTGAAGGCCCTCAACAAAGCGCGTTCCATAGCGGAACGCAACAAGGCCGTGGAAGAGAAGCTGGCGCCCAAATGCCCCTACTGCCTGCAGGATGTGGAAGAAGGCGCAACCCGCTGCCCCCACTGCACGTCCGAACTCCCCTTCAGCGCACGCTGACACCCAGGCGACCTGACGGCACCTAAACCTGCCCGGCATCAGTCTCCAGAAAGAGACGACGCCGGGCAGGAACGTCTTTCTAGAAGAACGGATAGACCGAAACACCCATCAGGTAGAAAACAACGCGAAGGCTGATAGTCCCTATCAAAACGGCAACAGCTCCAACTGCGCCCCAAAGCTTCCACTCCTCACGAGTTTTACCGAGGAAGGCGGAAGCCACGCCCATCAATGCTCCTGCGATCGCGAGCAAAGTGAACACAAGGGCTTCCCCCTCAAAGGGGCTCAACGCAAACGCTGCTGCGATGTCTTTCGTCGGCGACACCGGATCAAACCAATACGTCACTTGAGTAAGTTCGGATCCCGCAAACCCGAGAGCAAAGATATACGCAACGACGAATACCAAGTTAACGACTTGCCCGATCACGGCAACCTTCCCGTTGTACTTGACATCGCCCCCCTCTTTCACCGCAGAAAGAAATGCCATGGTAGAGGCCCCAAGGGCGCAGGCTGCTCCTATGAGCGATCCCACCTGCAACACGCTGTTCCATGCCGGAAGAGAGTCCATCATGTAGCTGTGTCCCATGACAACGACCAGGACAGCGGACACGACGATGGACAAAACCGCAACCCAACGGGGCACCTCGGCCCTCTCACCAGAACGACGCAAAAAGACGAAATACACCACCATGACGGCAAACAGCGCAACGATGGCAATGAGCTCCTGAGTGATGCCTGACGTGACATGGCCAAACCCGTTGAAGATACGCTCCCAATGCTGCAGGTGAAAGAACACGGCTATGCCACCAACCACCATGAACCCGAACGAGACGCCGAGAGCCAACGGCTGAGCCAAGGACCCCTTGCCCCGCAACGCATAGAGACCCTGTGCGCCGAATACGCCAGCCGACCATGCTATGAACGTGGTGAAGAGAATAAGCGGCCATTGCACTTCCATGATCTACTCCTCTCCCTGCCACGTGCGGTGACGCAGGATATAACTGACCTGCGGGCCATTGCCAACGTCGGTCAAATGGTACACGTCGTCTTCCGTGTAAGGCTCGACCCAATCGTCTAGCGTCGTGCGGGTCTCCACCATGTCGTCATAGGGCGTAGCAAGATCGTTCGTCGGCGCAGGGGCCTGAAAGCCGCCAATGCCCTGTTCGAGGTCACCGAAGAAGCGGGCGCGGGAGCCACATTGAGTCACGCATTGGGGCAGCTCGCCCTGCACGACACGCTGTTCGCACAGGGTGCACTTCTCGACGACACGCTCATCCTGGTTCAGATAACGCACACCGTAAGGGCATGCCATGACGCAAAACTGGCAGCCGATGCATTTCGATTTGTCGATCTGCACGGTGCCATCCTCCGTCTTATGAGAAGCTCCCGTCGGGCACACGGATACACATTCGGGGTTCTCGCAGTGCTGGCATTGGATGGGAAGGAAGTACATCTCGACATCCGGCCAGTCGCCGCTGCCGCCGGGCCTGGGCGTGGGCCCGACGCGCAGAGTCTTGATCCAGAAGTCTCCCGGCTGGACGCCATTGACGGTCTTGCACGCTGTCGAACAGGCCAGGCACCCAACACATCGATTCAAATCAGTCACGATTGCATACTGCGTCATGCCGATCACGCTCCCTGGTTCCATACCGGTTCGCCCTCGACACGAGCCCGGAGGCCCGCACCGGTGGGCACCCATTGCCGGAGTCGGGCGTCGGATGCGTCATGAATGCATTCCACGCCGTCAGGGTCGCAGGGCACCGGATTGCCGAACGGCGAGTTTTCTGATGTGGCCTTGTAGACGACGGTCGGGGTCGATCGCATGGTGGCGCAACCCCCCACGCAGTCCTGGCCATAGGGGTCGTTGACACAATTGATGCCAACCAGCTCGAAGCCGTGGGAAGCCGTGTCGAATTCGGGAAACCACCATGCATGATTGGCGTTGACCACTCCCGTCGAAATGCCATAATACAGGTCCAGGACCTCCCGTACCTTGCCCCACGGCGTCTCAATCCAAACCCAATCGCCTTGCTTCAGACCCAGACGCTCGGCGTCGTTGGGATTCATCTCCACACGGGGGGATGGCCAAAGCTCGCGGCACCATGGCAGCTGGCGATGCTCCGAGTGGAAGTATACTGGCTGGCGCGAGCCCGTGGTCATGAGGAAAGAATGGTCCGGATACTGCTTCAGTGTGTCGGCATAGCCATGGTTCATGAAATAGGTGTCATCGGCATCGTCGATCTTGGCAGCATCATAGAGCTCCGGCCTCAGGACTGGCGAATCGGTGGGCTCTCGGTAGAGGGGAAACCGATCATCATTGCCCTGGAAATATTCGAGATCGGAATGCGCCCAACGGATGTCATCCGCAGGAGCGTCCCCCATATTGCAGATATAGGCCTCTGCCACGATGGACCAGATCTCTATGAGCCCAGAAGGCGTGATGAAACCAGGATGCAAGTCAACGAGTGGGTACAGGTTGAAGCCTCCTTGTTGGCGGCGCCAGCCCATCTCGTGACGGCGGTAAGTACCCCAACGCTCAGGATGCCATGCGCGGCAGTCCATCCAACCGTGTTCAGTGAACCATTCCTTGGCCTGTGCCCACGTCGGACCCTCAGGAAACTCGGCAGTCTTCCACGCATCGACATTATCCTTGAGCACGCGATCGTGATCAGGCCATAGGTAGCTAGGTGCACCGGACTCGTCATAGACGTCACCCAGCTGAGTTTTCCACTTCTCGATGTTCGGCGCGCTTTGGGGTGCAAAGTTGAACTCCTCGGAAGGAGTGGCATGAGGGTCCTTGGTGTTCCATGGCACGCCCATGCACTTGTACATGCCCACATTCCAGTCGGGATCATAGATGGTCTCCCCCGGAGGCTCGATAGCTGCGCAGCAACAGCCGAACATGCCGCCCGCACCTTGAGACACGCGAGTTGAGTCGAGTTCCATCCAGTGTTGGCAGGGAAAGATGACGTCAGCGTTGCCATTGTTTGGGCAAAACCACAGATTGATGTCCACAAAGAAGTCGAGTTGCGTCATGCCATCCCAAGCACGCGCTATGTTCGCCATGTTCATGACGTCTCCCGACTGGCACACTCCCGCATGGAGGGCATAAGGCGTCTCCTTGACGTTGTATCCAACCTCCTTGTTCTCGTTTTCCATGCATACAGACCAATCAGGGTCCTGCAGACAGGCATCCCAGACGGCATTGGCGTCGACCCATCGTGCCCAATAGCGGTTCAAGGGAAAGCGGTCTGCGTCAACCTCTCCTGCGTTTCGCGTGAAGATGCTCTTGGGATTGGGCCATTGCTGAGAGTTTCGCATGGCACCTCCCATACGCTTGGCAATGACAAGGGCTTCTTCATCAGAGGGAACCTCGTTGCCGTATCGCTCTGCCAGCGGCGACTTCTCATCGATGAGGTATTGCACGAAATCTTGCATATGATTGGCCAGTTCAGTCAAGCTGTAATCACGGCCGGTCCATGTCTTGGCAGCATCCCCGTAAGGAGTGGACGCTTGCATATTGGAACGACCGGGATTGCCATCGAACTGGCTCTTGCATGAACCGCGGTTGCCAGCGGGCTCGTCAGAATTTCCCGTCACGCAGCTCAGCATCTGCAGCACGCGGCAATTCTGAACAGCGTTGCCATTCTGGTCCGTCGCGAGCTGGAAATGAATGCCGCCGTTTCCATGGCGAGGGTCGACGCGAGTCGTCCAGATGCGCACGGCCTCCTCGCATTTTTCACCAGGAACACCAGTGATATTCTCGACAGTCTCCCAGTCGTACTGACTGGTCAAATCATGAAATCCATCCCAAACGGTACGGCACTTGTACGTTTTGCCATCCTTGAGCGCAACCTCCACCTCACCGGGAAACAAAGCGGGCTTTTTGGGAAGCCCCGCCGGATTGGTGGTGACGCCCTTGGAATTGCCCGCATCCCAATAGCCGTCGAACGCCGAATCGGCAGGATCGCACCAGACGGACGGGTCAGGCAACCAGGCATCAGCCACCAGTCCTGTCAGAGGGTGGGAGACGAATGAGCCCGTGGTGGGTATCTTGTGCGTCTCTCCTTCCCACTTGCCCTCTTCAGCATCCCAATAGGTAAGACGATTGTTGTTTTCGTCCCACACCATGAATCGCTGATGCTTCCCGCCTTCCTTGACGTCGGCCTCGGTGATGAGCTTGGATCGCATGTCAACGCCGCCATTGCCCTCGACAAGCCATCCTTCGGTATACCAAGGCTTGTCGTCGCAGTACAAGAACGGAGCATTCGACCAACGGCGCACCATCGTGTCATCGTAAGCCTCGTTCTCGATAACCCAATTGAACCAGCCAAGAGCCATGGCCCCGTCAGTGCCAGGACGCAGAGGCAACCAGATATCCGCCTCTTTGCCCAGCGGCGTGACCCGCGGATCAACATCGATGTGACACGTGGCATGAGGAGCAACGTCGGAGATCGTGCGATTGGTCGTATCATAGTTGGAGTACTCGACCGCAGTGCCCCACTGCAAATACACCTTCGGCTCCGCCTCGACCTCCATCCAGGGCGAGCCCATCTCGTCGGTCATGATTCCCGCCCAGTGGCGAGGGCCCTTGCACACCTGATACGCAAGATGCGCATTCGGAGTGTTGAACAGCTGCTTCATTCCCTGATAAGGACCGAGCGACCAAACGCGCGACGTGCCACACATGACGAACACGGACTGTCCGCCGTATTTCTCCACCACTTCGCCAAGGCCTTGTCCAGCAAGCTCGAACGCCTCGTCAAGAGTGATGCGCACCCACCCAGGATCATCTGACCCCTTGGGATTCGTGCGCTTTACCGGATAACGCAAGCGATCAGGATGGTAGGCTGCCTGCATGGACGACTGAGATTTTGCGCAGCAGTGCCCTCGACTCTGCGGGGCCGACTCGTCCCCCTCGACCTTGATGGCCTTGCCATCCTGCACGGTCACCCAGACCCCGCATTCGACCTTGCCACAGGCGCGGCAGCACGTCCTCACATGCTTTATCTCGCCTGCCTGGGTCACCCCGTTTTCCGCAAGAGCCTGCAAGGGGCTCAACGTCGAGGAACCGATTGCTGCAGCCGTACCAGTGACCGCCATCGTCTTCACGAAGCTGCGACGCGACATGGTGAGCTGTGCCATAAATCCCCACCTTTCTCTCTTGTTTCCCTTTTCCTCTGCCTCACCGCCTAACTGTCACGCCGCATGTCCCGCAGCCCCAGACAGGCCACTTCCCCTTTTGGCGACGACGATCAAGCAGGAGTGATGCCATTGTAGGAAGGAGAGAAAAACCGAGTTCATAGCAGTTCTATGATTTGCAGAGGGCGCCCAAAACAGGGTCATAGCAGCTCTATGATTTGTCTTTGCAACCATTGAACGGGTGTCATAGATCCCGTACTGTTTTCCTACTGCACGTCGTCACGGCTTTCGGCAGGAGAACGCAAAGCCCGTCCACACCACGCTTCACTCGGACGAGCATGGTAGAATTGCACCGTTGTCGCTCCACGGACACGGAAAAATGCAGCAGCGCCGCGCCACGGCCATATCGTCGCGTGACGCATCAAGCGCCAGTGGTGTCCGGCATCTCTAAGGGGGAGAGGGGAGGCGGTTAGCGTGAAGCTGCCTTATGTGACCATCGAATACCGCGAAGAGGAGACCTACGCCCTAGGCAAAGTGTCTGTCGCCCTCATCGTTGGCTTTGCCCTTTATTGGGCGTGGACCTATTCGTTCCTCTTCAATGGACATACGCTCTTTTTCCCTCATGCTCTCGACGTGTCTGCCATGCTGTTTCCGACGACCATCGCCTCGCTTGCACTAGCGCTTTTGAGCTATGGATGCTTCTTCGCGCAAATGAGACAGCTCTTCTCCACGCGTCAGAAGCGCAATCGCAATCGCCGATTCGCTGCTCTCTGCGTGTTCACTGGCATGGTTCTCGTGGTCGGAGCCAATTTCATTCCCTCGGCTCAGTTTGTCCTCGGCTTCTGTGCAGGTATTCTTTCGGGCGTGGGATCGGCGATACTCGTCATGAGCTACGGGGTGTCATTCAGTGTATGCGACCTGCCCACCATTGCCTTTTGCACGGCCGTTTCGCTGCCAGCCGGAGCCATCGCATTCGCGGCGATCATGCTGATTGACTCCGTGGCCCATCCGCTGGGCTCAGCCCTTTGCATGACGCTTCCTTTTTTACAGCTCCTCTGTCTGCGAACATGCTCTGCCAATCTTGTGGACAAACTGGAATTCAGAGCCATAACCATCCCCGTGCGCACGGTGCCCTTTGCCCTGCACATCTGCCTGCCAAGTTTAGTTTTTGGTGTGATTCTGGGTCTCGTTTGCTCGTACACGGTGCATATGCCGGAAGATTTCGAGAACCTCAAGAACGTCGCGTTCGCCATCGCCATCGCCGGTCTCTTCTCCTTCGCCACCATCGTCTTCGCCATGCTCACCCAGCGCAAGGCGAACAACTTTGCCTTTCGCACGCTGGTGCCCATAGCGGCAATTCTCCTCGCCATTCTGATTGTCCCCGCCATCAATGAACGGCCTTTTGCAACGTTCTCTCTGTTTGGGACTTACCTCGTACTTGAGGCGAGCATGTGGATCATGTACTCAGACATATCTCAGCGTTTCCGCATCAGTGCATTCACCGTCTTCGGCTTCGGACGGGCCGCCCTATCCCTTGGCACCCTCATCGGCTACCTATGCTCACTTCCTTCCGGACCGCTCAGCGATGCCCAACCGGGTACCGCGCCGTTTTTGGCTGTCGCACTCGTCACTCTCACTTTTGGCGTTGCCCTTCTTCCCAATAACCGGGAACTGAGGCGAGCATTGAAGCTCGGGCGCTCCTGTCCGGCTCTTTTAAGTGAGAACGACTACGTGTTCGACTCCCTCGATGCCACTTCAATGCCGTCCGGCGAACGCGCCAACGGCCTTGCCGCCCTCGCAAATTTCCGCGCAGAAGCCCCGGCAGGAAATACGTGCGCCGGCGATGCCTCTCCCAAGACGCAAGGAGCGAAACCCTCTGAAGAATCGGATAGGACGGTCGAACAGCGAACTGACGAGGACTTGCGAAAAAATGCCGGGTGGTTCAAGCGCAAGTGCCAAGTCATCGCCGATCGCTATCTGCTCTCTCGCAGAGAAGCGGAAGTATTGTTTCTCTTGGCAAAAGGTCGCAGCTCGGCAACTATCCAAGAAAACCTCTTCATTTCGGAAGGCACTGCCAACACGCACATGCGCCACATTTACCGCAAACTCGACGTTCATTCACAGCGCGAGTTGATGGATCTTGTCGAAATGGTTGATTTGGATGATTAACGCTCGTATATCTGATCGGTGCCCGTCATGGACTTCATGAGATTCCAGATGGTATGCGGGCCACCGCGATCGACTGCGGAAGGATCCATCGGATAACAATCGGTCTTGCCAGACAGCAGGTCGGTTGCATTTACTTCTTCCGAAAGCTCAAGCGCTCCCGTTGGGCAAATGTTGACGCAGCACCGACATTTCACGCAGTCTCCCGAGCGGTGCCTCACCTCAAAGGCCCCTTCCTCATTCTGATGTTTTGAGAGAGCCTCGGTCGGACAGAACGTGGCACACATCTGACACGAGGTGCATCGATCAGCATGTATGACTACGCGCCCCCACAGACGAGTGTCCAGCATGACATCCCGAGGTTCGCCCATGCATGCCAACGCATCGAGCAGACGTTCGCGGCGATCAGGGAGAAAGTGAGGCAACGTTCCGTCCCCCATTACCTTCACGGGGCAAGGGGCATGCTCGTTCTCGCGGCTGTCACCGAACGCATCGCAGAACGCCGCATTCGTCATAGCCGAACCCATGCGAGCAACGTCGCGCCCTCCTTTCCTGAGTGCATTGCGCCGACACGTGTCATGGTCTTCTCGAACGGCACGCATGGCCGCAGGGAGCTTCTTAACCACAAGCACATCGGTCACGGATTCCCAGGCCCGCAACAGCTGAATTTCAGCGTCACACACTTTTTGCGCCATACCCCAGCCAGACACACGCTCACAGGCCTCGCACTCGCCGCGAACCAGCACAATTTTCATTACTCGAAGGGCAGCCAAACTCGTAAGCAAGGATTCCTCGACGCGTCCCAAGCACTCCACGCGAACGACCTTCTCCTCGTCATAGAGGCCATGAGCTTGATCGAGCAACTGCCCGCACGCCAAACACGTCACTCCTCCAGCAGCATCAGCCGCAGACAGGCAGCAGTTGAGCAAGTGAGCGTCGTTGGGATTATGAGCCTCAAGCGCACACGTTGGGCATGCAGTGGCGCAGGTGCCGCAACCGATGCACTTGTCAGGAAATAGCTTCACCATTGTCCCATCGTAGTGGATGCAACCCGACGCGCATGCCTCGGCGCAACGCAGGCAACCGGCATTGCGATTACGCACCAACACGCACCGCTCTCCATGAACCGTGACCGGGGAACCATCCAGCTTCAAGATGACTTCTAGCATGTTTGAAATACTTGGCACGTCCCCCACCAGCCTTTTCTCATTTCTACGAGTGCAGGATCCATAATCTGCACCAGTTTTTTCGCCGAGGGTCATCATATCGTCCCTTTCATATGCCAAATCATAGAGTCAGTATTATTCAACCTATGAAACGCTTCCTATACTCCTGCCTGACAAGAGAAACTGGAGGGACAGGGGAAAACATGGTTTTGCTTCGACCTTCCTTGACGTTGGTGCTCGACCTTGACGAGCATCTCGCAAGCGAGGAATCCATACAGGAAATCAAACGCACTTACGCCCACATAGGCACACCGGTCATCCGCACGCACCCACCAACAACAAATGACGCAGCACCCATCAATGTAGCCCAATTGAGAGTGAGCATGGGAACATACCGATACCTTCAGCCCTTCGATGAGGAATCCGAGGCGCGATGGTCTGAGATCGTGGAACCCTGGATTGGCAGCATGCTTCACAAGGTTGGCAACAACATGAAAGTCTTCAATGATCGGCAACGCAAGATCGGCCTTCCTGAAATCGTGTTCGAGCGAATCGAGCTCGATCTGCAAGGCAGTGAGCTTGTGATCGACGCACGCCTCAATCCAACCTGCATGATCGACCCTGCATTGCGCACGCAGGTGAGACGCGCTCGCGCAATGCTCAGCAAAGATGCATTCACAGAAGCCGTACGCATCAGCATGCCTCCGGACGACGAGTACGAACGACAGCGCATCTATGCATGGAACGACTGGACGGTCACGCATCCTGGAACTTTCGACCCAATGCCCGAAGCCCCCCTTCACTCCACGGGAAAATCCCAGCCAAAGAAAAGCCGGGATCAGCTTTTGAAAGAAGATATCGCAGCTAAGAGTTTTTTTTTTAATGATTTGGCGACCACCGATTTCTACACGCTCCCTCGTGTCCGCCGGCAGGAAGAACCTCAAGAGCCAGAACGCTTTACCTTTGACGTCTCCTATGTCCTCTGGGAAGTTACGCTGGCTGATGGATCGAAACTCAGGTTCGATTCTTCCGCAGATGCGTTCATCGACCGGACGAACCGAGAAGCTCAATGACAGCAAAAACGTATCGTCTTCAGCAACCAGCACGGAGCACGGTGGTGAAGTGGACAACGCCCGCCGAAGAGGTCAGGGGCATCGCGCTTGTCATAAACTCTCTCATCAACGACGCAAACAGGGATCCCGAGCGCATAGGCATTGCCGTACCCAATCACAATTGGGCAGCACAGATGCATTACGCTTGCCAATGCGCGGATTTTCCTTCGACCGACTGTTTGCCGCCAGCCCGTCTCAACAGCGAAGCCCGAGCCGCTTTGGCGAAGCTGGATATCCTCGCACATCACACCGCCGAGGAAACACGCATTGGGCTTGCTGAACTTGGGCACCCTCATCAGGGCATGCAGCACACGATCGAAGAACAGGGCCCCTCTTGCGGATTCACCTTGGTCCAAGCACTGGGCATCGATGACATCCCCCTGTTTGCACATGCGCGGCTGCACCTTCACGGAGACGAGGACGCCCAAACCCTCCTCGACATCCTAAAGCAGCAAATCGTCCACCCGACCATGCCTGACCATGCCAGCGTCACGCCCATCATGCATTACCGAAACGTCGAAGGAGCGTTTGACTGGCTGTTCCTCATAGGATGTGTGGATGGGCTCCTCCCAGGATCAGATGCATTCGAAGCCCCGACGGAACAGGAACGCTCCCAAGCACGCGATTCATGCCAAAGCGATTTTAACGCTGCATGCTCGCATGCATATGAGCAAATCGTGATCTCGTATTTCACCAAAATCGATGCCGAAATAGCCAAAAAGGCGAGCATTCGCACCACGCGTTTCAGAACAGAGGGTGACAGGAGGTTTGCCATGACCGCTCCCACAGTGCTGTTGAACCACCAGGAGAACCACCGTCCAACGACAGTCGGCGGCCAGATCCTGCTTCGCACCTATGGCTTGAACTGATAGAGAGAAGGGCACCATGACCGACAGAACCGCCTGGGGAGCATTCGAATTCGCCTTCGATCCCTCCCTCGAACCGATCAATGACCGACAGGGAGGCAGCGATGCGCCCGATCAGGAAGGATTGTTTCTCGAAGACACAGAAGGACGCTCGGAGTTCCTTCCGCCTGATCCCGACAGGATTCCCGTTATTGAAAACACCGTGCAACAGGATTCCGCCGGCTACGCCAAACGACCCGCCGAAGAAAGAACGCGCGAGCTATTCGGTCAGATGCGCCCTCATCGTGCCGCACTGCTTGGCATCATCGACGCGGCTCGCAACCCCCTTCCAACCGACGAGATCAAGGATTGTGTCGAAAAGCGCCCGGGAAACAAGTTTTCGGTGTATTCGCCCTCGAACCTGTGCACCATGCTCGAAGCTGCGGGAGCTCTAGAACGCGTCACCGCGAGCGGAAAAGCCTACGAGACATGCACGCCACAACCGGCGGTTGTCGTTGTCGACGGCGAAGGGTACTACGTTCCCACCCGTCCACCCAAGGTGCATTGGCGTGCCACGGAGGCCGGCCTAACTCTGGTTGACGAGGATGATCCACTGAGTCGCACGCGCCGCCTCTTCGAGCGCGAAGACGATTTGCGAGCCATTCATAAACGTATTTTGACCATGGCGTCGACCGCCAAAGGCGCATCCATCGCGGATTTGAGCGCGAAGGTTGATGGAGACCCCTTGATCAGCGAGCCCCGTCGTTTCTACGTCCAGCATTTCGTCGAAGGCCTCGAACGCTGCGGTGCGCTTGCGTGGACGGGTTCCGCATGGATCATCACGGAGACAGGCGATAGGGCTCTGCAACTCCTGGAATCGGTCATCGACAACCAGGAGGCGATCGGCAGCGACATCCCGCACGCGGCCATGCCAACCGAAACAGACGGCATCAACTGGTAGTCCGAAGGAGAACGACTATGACCAACGCAAGGCAAACCGAAGAGCGCGACGCGACCGTCGCCGAGCTGGTCGAAACCTGCAAGCAACGTGCCTCAACCTATGGCCTCCTCTCGAGATTGTTCCGAAAGGAAATCGACGAGAATCTGCTCACAGAACTACACGCTCTGCGCTATAGAATTTCCACGGGCAACGAAAACGTCAACGAGGGGCACCGTCTCATCGCCACGTACTTATGTGGCATCTGGGAAAACACAGCGACCGAACTGTCAGCCGATTACCTGCGCGTTTTCTTTGGACACGGCTACAACGGTCATGCGGCCGCCTATCCATTCGAAAGCATCTACACCAGCGAGAAGCGCCTGCTCATGCAAGGTGCACGCGACGAGGTGCTCGCGCTTTATCGCGCCGCAGGGCTCGAGAAGCAGGCAAGCTGGAAGGAGGGCGAGGACCATATAGCACTGGAATTGGAATACATGCAGATCCTCGCTGACAGAACCGTCCGTATGCTTGCCAGGGGCAATCGAGGCGAGGTCGTTTCCCTGATAAAGAGTCAGGAACATTTTCTGGACGATCACCTGCTGGGGTGGGCACCCATGATGACAGCCGAGATGAAGCGTTTTGCAAAGACTGACTTCTATCGGGGCTTAGCCTTTCTCCTCGAGGGATTCATGGAGACAGACCACGAACTTCTGACTGATCTTCTTTCAGAACGATGAAGAGAGGCACGGACAAAGGAAAGAAGAAGATGTCACACGCAACCGACTTGACCCGACGCACCTTCGCCGTGGGGGCGGGCGGAGCCGCCGTCCTGCTTGCTATGGGCGGGCTCACGGCGATACCCGCTAGAGAACAGGTAAGACCTCCTGGGGGACAAGACGAGTCACACCTCATTTCTACGTGCATTCGCTGCGAGCGCTGCGTTGAGGCATGCCCAAGAAATGCCCTGAGACCTTCGCATGTCGAAAGCGGCATCTTGGGCGTGCGCACCCCAACCGTCAATTTCGACGAGGGATGGTGCGACTTCTGCAAAGAGGAAAACAACGGCATGCCGCGCTGCGTGCAGTTCTGTCCTACCGGAGCGATCAGCCTCGCTGAAAATGCAACGGTCAAAACCACTGTGCTCGGCAAAGCGACGATCATCCATGATTGGTGCCTTGCCTGGGCAAAGGCAAACGGCTGCAAGTTCTGCTACGATGCGTGCCCCTATGCGGCCCTCGAACTCGACGCCTTTGGGAGACCTGTCGTGATCAGAGAAAACTGCAATGGATGCGGTGCCTGTCAAAGTGTGTGCGTGTCCTTGACCGAAGGCTCGATAGCCACAGGCGCAACTTCGCGGGCTATCGTAGTCATGCCCGAAGAGGCATGAAAGGCTGCTCTCAATGAAAACAAACAGAATCCGCATTCTCATCCCCTTGGGCATCCTCGCCGTCGCAGGTCTCGGCTTCATTGCACACACGGGCTTCGGAACGCTCTCCGCTTTCGGCTGGGAAGACATCTCCCTCCTCTGCCCCCTAGGGGCCTTGGGCACGATGCTCGCCAGCAAAACCATCATTCCGCGGGCGATCGTCTCGTTGGTTGTCGCCGTGATCGCCATCATCATCCTTGGCCGTGCGTTTTGCGGCTGGATATGCCCGGTACCCGTTTTGAGCAAGCTTCGCGGGCTGCTCAAAAGACAGGGCTCCACCACCAAGGAAGCGTCGAGCCCCATCGACATCAGCACCCCTCTATCACCCGATGAGACAAAAACCCTGAAGGGAGCTTGTCGTTCCTGCCACGCCGATCGCCCCGTCAGTTCGCGCCACCTCATACTGGGAGGATCCCTGCTTTCAGCCGCCATATTCGGATTCCCCGTGTTCTGCCTCATCTGCCCCATCGGCCTCTCGTTCGCTTTCGTGTTCGTGTTGATCAATCTTTTTGGTAAGGGAGAAATCACCTGGTCGGTTATCGCGATTCCCGTCTTGCTCCTCATAGAGGTCGTGTTTTTTCGCACCTGGTGCTCACGGCTTTGCCCGCTCTCCTCACTGATGAGCCTCGTTGGCAAGGCGAACCACACCTTTCGCCCCACCATCGACGACACACGGTGCCTGGAAACAGCACATGGCATCACGTGCGGCCGTTGCGCAGACGTGTGCGAGTCCGCCATCGACCCACGCCATCCGGAACGCGGAGCCAGCTGGTCAGAGTGCACAAAATGCCGAGCATGCGTGGAATCTTGTCCGGGTGCCGCCATCGGAATGCCTTTCTTGCCGCAAAGCAGAAAGCAGAAAAGGAAAACCAGCAATCAGGCTCTTGAAGACATACCGCTCGCCGACGGAGAGCCATCTGCGTCAGTCAAGGGGTACAACAGGCCTTGAGAGTTCGCTGAGACATGCGGCCCACCAGCAGGCTGCGTGAGTAGGCTTTCGAGGACTCGCGTTCGCCTTTCTTGAGCAGGATCCCTTCGAAATCCCACAATGTCCGTCAGTCAGAATGGCGTGCTTGACAGCGTCGATCCCGCGCCTTCACCTCCTCAGACGCTCCCCGGTCGACATCAAGAAATTGGAGAACGCATGCAATCTCTCCCGCATCGCCACCCCAGCGCTCACTGTTTCGTGGGCGGCCCAGCAACAGGCAAATCCATCGAGCTGGCAAAGCGTGCCCGCATGCTGGCTGCATCTGGCCATGAATCGGTTCTCATGGTATGCGCAGCACCGATCGCCCTTGAAGAGGTGAGGGAACTCATAGGCGGCGAAAAGCGTGTTCGGGTTGTCACGGCGCGTGATCTGGCTTTGGAAGTGATATCCGATCCCAACGCACAGATACGGTCCGAACGGGAGCCCCACGTGCTCGATGCGGCAGAAGAACGAACGTTCTTCGAAGACATGAGACCATCCGGCCTCAGACGTCACCGCCTCCATGAGCTGCTGGCGTTCTTGTGTCGAGGGTGGAGTGATCTGTCCGACGAAGACCCAGATTGGATTCAAACGTCCGAAGAGTCGACATGCAGCACCCTTGCCCGCGCGAACCTCATGTTCACGGGAGGAATACTGGAGTGCGAGCTTGCGAATCTGGCCGTTAAAACGCTGCGGGGCAGGCCCACCATGCAAATTCGGCATGGTGCGGACCATGTTCTCGTTGACGACTATGACCTCCTCAGTCGCGCGTCGCAAGTTTTGACAAACCTCATCGCCCATCACTCCATGTCTATCACCGCTGACGAAATCACACCCATGCGGGTCTATGAGGCCTATCCGTATTCCCAGGGACTCAAGGAGTTTCTGGAAGCGAACCCCCACACCGTGATCCACCGGCTCACCCGCTGCCATCGCCCATCGACCATCGTGCGAATCCTGAACGGTCTGCGAACCAACGAAGCGATCGGAGGAACGCTCTTGGAAACGTCCGGCGTCGACGAAAAGTCCGCAACGGTCACCATTCGAATGGAGCCAAGCTTGGCTGGCGAGTGTCAAGCCATTGTCGACGTCGTGGAGAAGGCACAAGCCCGCGGGGTGAGCTTGGACAGGATTCTCGTTGTTGGCACAAGCGCCGCATGGCGCTCTCATGTGGCGCAGACATTGGAGACGCACGGCATAGGGGCACGCTGCACCAGCGATACGCGCCAAGCAGAGGGCACCGTACCTGGCCAAGCTGCCAGGTGTCGTACGCGAACCATCGAGCGCCTTGCGCGGCACCCGGACGATTCCTCAGCCTGGCGAACGTGGTGCGCCCTTGGAGACCCCTTGGCACGCAGTGCAGCGATCTCACGCCTGCGCCAAGCAGCAGGACCACGGGGAATCCGTCTTGCGGAAGCGCTGCAGCTTCTCGCGGCCAACGATCTCGATGGCGCACAAGCCGATGACCCGGTCCTGGCTGACTTGGTTGAGCTATACCGGCAAGGGCAAGAGTCCATACGATCAGCCACTCGCCGCTCCACCCTCGGCATTGACGAAAAAGGATTCCGCGACCCCTCCGGCAAGCTTGCGACATGCAGCAGCGGACAAGGCACACCAAGTTCCGCCGTCCTCTATGAATCCCCGTACGGCGAGTATGCCAATACGTCGCGAGAAACCGTGACGATATGTCCGCCCGCCGGTGCGTTTGGGCATTCTTCGGCAGTGGTCGTCTTTGGCGGGTTCGTTAACGGCCTTATTCCCTCACGCGATTTCTGCGATCCGGGAAAGATGGTGGGACGTGCACGAAAGCGAGCCCATCAAGTCAATTTGCAGTCCATCCATCTTTGCGTCAGCCGGGCACAGGAACACGTGGTATTCACAGGGTTCACGAGTTGTGGTCTGGAGACCAGCGAGCGGCTTGGACTGCATATTGGACGCATTCGACTGCGCAATGGAACGCGCATCTGCGTCGTTGAGCCCAGCGACTTGCTTGAATTCATTGCACAAGAAACGTTGGATACTTGAAGAAGGGAGCCTGCTGCCCTGTTCCTCCACGAGGAAAAACAGGGCAGCAGGCCAACGTTCCCCTTTTGCTTGGGACCACGAAATGTTTCAGAGTCGGGCGTATGCGGCACCCGTCAGCGCACCGGCGCGTAATCGAGAGCGAGAGACTTGCTCGTCCCCTGATCGGAAGGCTGGTTCTCGCTCGGCATTCCACCGCCGATGGCGCCGGTGGCCGCGTCGGCCGCATTGAAGGCCGCTTCTGCGACAACGGAAACGACCTCGTCGGCGACCTCCACTCCCTCGTCAAAGACATCGTCTCCGTCATCGGCATCATCGGCATCGCCGCCGTCGGTCACACGACGCAGGACAAAGAACCCGACCAGGCCGGCAACCATCGATGCGGCAAGGATTGCGGCCTTCGCCATGGCGATGGCAGACGGGTCGGTAAATGCGAGGTTCGTCACGAAGATGGCCATAGTGAAGCCGACGCCGCCCAAAATGGAGACGCCAACGATGTGTCCCCAGTTCACACCCTTGGGCAAGTCAGATAGCCGCAACTTCACCACAAGCCAGGTAGCGATGAAGATGCCGAAGGGCTTGCCAAACAGCAGACCGCAGAACACGCCTATGGTCACAGGGTTCATGATGACCGCGAGGGGATCCATCCCCACCAGCATCACACTTGCGTTCGAAAACGCGAACAGGGGCAAAATGAAAAAATACACCGGAACATGAAGGCGATCGTCAAGACGCGTTATGGGCGGTATGGCCATGCGGGAAACATGGCCGATCTCCCTGATCTCATGGAGATATTCCTTCTGCACGATATCAGGCTCGCCCTGATCGTAGCTGTCCTCGGTCGTGCGGGCACGAGCCTTGAACCAGGATGGCACCCGGTCAAGCTTTATCTGCGACTTCGCCGGAATGGCCATGGCCAACAGCACGCCTGCAATGGTGGCATGAACGCCGGAAAGGAGGAAACACGCCCACATTCCCAAACCGACCGCCAAATAGGGCAACAGGTCATAGATGTGCATGCGGTTGAATACCAGCAGGACGCCGAATAGGCCAAGCCCCCCAAGAAGCCATACGATATCGAGATTTGCGGTATAGAACAACGCGATCACCGTGATGGCAATCATGTCATCGGCAATGGTCAACGTAGACAGAAACGACCGCAGGCCTGACGGCACGCGATCTCCCAGCAACGCCAAAATGCCCAGACAAAAGGCTATGTCGTTTGCCATGGGAACGCCCCATCCGCGTTCAAACCCGCTGCCGGCGTTGACGGCCAAGTACACGAAAGCCGGGATGATGGCACCCCCGGCGGCGGCGACGATGGGCAGCAAGGCCTTGCGGGGATGAACCAATTCCCCTGCCGTCATCTCGAATTTTATCTCGAGGCCGACAAGCAGGAAAAACAGCGCCATCAAGAAATCGTTGATGAAGTGCTCCAGGGTGAGATGCGGCGCGAAGTCTCCAAGGGAGAAACCGATCTGGAAGGTATGCCAAAAATCCGCAAAGTTTGGCAAGAGAGGCGTGTTCTCGATGACAAGAGCGAGGATGGCAGCCGCCAGCATGAGCATCGTCGCGCGGGTTGACGAATGGGTGAACTCAAGCAACTTGCGTCTGCGGCGATGATGCTGCCGCACTTCAGGCTCAAGGATGCGCTCCGTCGGCGCGCACGTCTGATCCCCCGCCAGGCATGCAGCTCCATCATCAAAAACACTCAGAGCAGGGAGGTCCGATGGTGCTTCGTGGCCGCCTTCTTGGCCACTTTCGTTTCCGCCTTCTTCCGCAGAGTCCTTCTCGGGAGCTGCAGGAATCGCGGGAATCGCTTCGGTTCCAGGGGGACCGTCAACCGTTTTGGCAGGATTGGCAATCAAGCTCTCATCGGAAATGGCTCCCGCTTCTGTCCCAGAGCGGGCATCGGTCGCATCTACCCCAGAGCGGCCCTCGCCCCTCTCGGGACCAGAGGATTCAGGCATGCTCAAATCCCGACCGTCCGTGGCCGGGTTAGCCGGTTCTGCGCGGTGTTCGTTCTGGTTTGATGTCATGCTCCTTAGTATAGAGGAAGAATCTTGAGTGCGCGGACAAAGCTGAAAAACGTACGCACGATGGCGGCGGAGACGCACTGGCTACGGAAAACTCCCACGGCTGACGGCACGGATTGGTCACCGTATCAGCATCGACTTACTCTTTTCATCAGGGAGAGATGTCGATGAAAAAGCAAATGGGAACAAATGTTTCACGTGAAACAGTGGGGCCCTTCGCTGTTTCCAGTGGTTCGCGAGGAACCGAACGACACCTGGCTTGCCCTCGTCCCCAGGCGAACGGTACCATGGCGCAAGAAGGCGGCGAGTGCGGGAGGAAACGATGGAGCAGCAGGCAGCGATGCTGGCGGCGCAAAAAACGAGCGAGGGAAGCACTCCCCCGCTCGGGAAAAATAACGCAAAGGCGATGCTCCACAGCATGCCCTCACTTCGCTCCGGTGCGTGACCCTCGCGCTTTGCCCGAGCGCGTGACTCAAGCCCGCGTTTCCAGCATGTGGCCCTAGCAGCCGCCGTTCGCGCACGTGAACGCACGGTCCTCATGCGTGACGCCATGTTTGACGCGGTCGTGTTCCTCAGCGCTCTTCGCGTCGTTCCATCGATCCATCGTGCCCACCAGATAACCAGTGATGCGGCGGATGCGGTCGAAGGGAACCGGTTCCAACTCGTAATGGATGCCCACCTCATCTCCATCGACGTCAAGGGCAAGAGCCGACACCTTGCTGTTGGGGTGCTGCAGGTTGCCTCGCTCGATGTATGCGCGAATCTCCTCGTCGGACACGGCAAGGTCTGACTGGTTGGCATACGCAACGCGAACTTCAACGTCGTTGATGAGGTGATGGGTTTCCTGCGCCATGGTGGACTCCTTTTGCTATATTTTTAGTATCATTTACAACAAGGCCATCCTATCACAGGATTTCACCATGACCCACAAGATTTTGGGGAACGTTACTAGATTTTGTACATATATTGAAAAACATCCTCACGCTGGATGATCACCTGCACGCCAAGATCCTGGCCCACCTTTTCCAAACGCTCTTGAACGGTGTTGAAATCCGCAACGTCAGGGTTGAGCGTCGTCAGCATTGTCATGGAGAAGATGTCGTCCAAGATGGTCTGGCTGATGTCGTCGATGTTCGCCCCGCAGTCAGCAAGCTCCGTCGAGATGGCGGCGACAATGCCGCTTCGGTCTTTTCCGAGCACCGAGATTACGCATTTCATATCATGGCCCTTTCATACTGTCGTGCCCATTTTTTCATGTGGTATATTTTTACACGCTGACCCGCGATTTGCGTCAGCGATTTTGCCCGACGCGCCTTTGCTGGGTGCCTCCTGGCAGAAATCGTCTTGCAACGGAGGCCGCGAACACCTTCTCTTCCCTCAAACCGTACGGATGTTTCACGTGAAACATCTTCAAAAACTTGGGGCAGCAACAACAGTCAGCAACGGCGACGCGATGTCCGATGTCCGACGCGAACGCTGGCCAACGGCACGACGCCGATGCCCGCATCGCGTTCTTCCCAACGACGCCAGCGACGCCAAGGCACGCCACGCACACGCACCCCGCAACAGAGCCCTTTTCTCGATTCGAGCGCTGGCGAGCGTCGTCCGGTCCGTCCCCGCAGAACGACCGCTGCAGCCGCCCTAGTCCCTCCGCGCAAAAATGAGCGACAGCGCCTCGGCGCGTGTCGCCTGGCTGGTCTCGAACGCACCCCGCACGGCACTTGTCATCGTCCGAGCTCCCGGCTTCTTCACCCCGCGCATGCTCATACACAAATGCTCGGCCTCAATCACCACGATAACGCCTTGAGGATGCAGCTCATCGATGAGCGTGTCGGCAATCTGGGACGTCAACCGCTCCTGCACCTGCGGGCGCTTTGCGAAGACGTCGACGAGTCGGGCAAGCTTCGAAAGGCCGCAGATGCGGCCGTCGGGCGCAGGAATGTAGGCGACGTGGGCAACTCCGAAAAACGGCGCCAGATGATGCTCGCACATGGAATAGAACGAGATGTCCCGAACCAGCACCATTTCCTCATGATGCTCGTCGAACGTGGTCTCGAAATGCTCGGCCGGATCCTGCGTCAGGCCCGCGAACACCTCTTCGTACATCTTTGCGACACGTTCGGGCGTCTTCACCAGTCCCTCGCGGCCGGGGTCCTCACCCACGCCCTCGAGAATCAGTCGAACGCCTGCCTCTATTTTCTCTCTGTCCATTGCCATCTTCCCATCGCCGTGTTCGCGAGCATCATATCACGACCCCCCACGACGCCTTTCCGCATCGTCCTCCTGCACGGAATCGCCGCTTCGCGTCGGCTACAACGCCAGCTGGATGCCCACCGGACAATGGTCGCTGCCGTAAACTTCGTCATAGATGCATGCGGCCTCAATCTTGGGGACCAGTTCGTCGCTGACCAAAAAGTAGTCGATGCGCCATCCGGCATTCGTCTGACGCGCCTTGAAACGGTAGCTCCACCACGAATAGGCCCCGGCGAGGTCCGGATGCACGTGACGGAACGAGTCGGTGAAGCCCACATCCAGCAAGTCGGTGAATTTTCCGCGCTCCTCGTCTGAAAAGCCGGCACGACCGCGATTCGGCCCGGGATTCTTCAGATCGATCTCCTGGTGCGCAACGTTGAAGTCGCCGCACATGACGACCGGCTTCGGATCGGCCGCATCGCCCGGCTGCGTCACCGGCAACTCGGAAATGGCAACATGGCCCTCGCCCGGCGCCGGCTGCTGGACCGGCACTCCGGCCGGCAGCACGCCCTCCTCAAGCCCCTTGCAGAAGTCGCGGAACGCATCGTCCCACTCCATGCGGTGGTTGATGCGCGCCAGCTCATCCTGTGAGTTCGGCGTGTACACGTCGACGAACCAAAACGTGTCGAACTCGAGCGCAAGGATGCGCCCTTCGGTGTCCAGATAGGGAAATCCGAGTCCGTGCAGCACCCGCAACGGACGCTCCTTGCAGAACACGGCCGTGCCCGAATATCCCTTTTTCTCGGCATAGCTCCAATACTCACGATAACGTGGCAGATCAAGCGTTGCCTGGCCCTCCTGCAGCTTCGTCTCCTGCAAGGCCACGATGTCGGCATCTATCTCGGTGACAATATCCTCGAAGCCCTTCTTCAGCACGGCACGCAGGCCGTTGACGTTCCATGAGATGAAGCGCATGGCAAAGCCTTTCGAATCGAATGGACTCGGCGCGACTTCGGCGCCGCCCAGCAACACCACCCAGTATAGCCGAATGCCCTTTTCCGGGGGCTTCCCACAAAAGGGTCCCCGAGTGTAAACCGCGCCAGAACCCATTCCCACCCCTGGGGGGCACGCAAGAAAAGTCACTTGTGGTACGGTTCGCCTCGAGATATCTTCCGGGAACGATACAGTTGCTCCAGCAGCACGACGCGCGCCAGATTGTGGGGAAGGGTCACGGGACCGAACGACAGCAACTCGTCGGCTCGCGAGCGAACGGCATCGCTCACGCCGTCAGATCCTCCGATGACGAACGCAAACTCGCTCGTTCCGTCCAGAGCAAGGGCATCGATGCGCTTCGACAGCTCGACGCTCGAACGCTCCTTGCCCTCAATGGCCAGCAACACCACGTGCGCAGAGGGAGGTACCGATGCCAAAATGGCCGTCCCCTCCCTATCCCGTGCCGCCTCGACTCCGCCGGCACGGGTCGGATCGACGTCGGCCACCTCCTTCACCGCAGTGTGCGCATACGGCTGCAGCCGTTTGAGGTATTCAGCACAGGCTTCCGTCCAGAAGCGCTCCTTCAGCTTGCCGACTGCGACCACCGTGAACCTCATGCCTTCTCCGTTCCCCGCCAACCATCTCGAAGCACGCAAGCCATCGGCTCGCTCGTCTGGCGCATCCATTCATTTCATTGACCCTCCGTCCATGATAGCGAAAAGACAGGGTCCTTGCTGGAAAACGGAGATGATGCCGTGCCAGGAAGCACGTGGCTGCAAAGCTCGCTCCGGCGATGCTGGGGCGCAGAGGCGGCTGACGCATTCGTCCGCGATAGCGTCCCGTCCCCTATGCCTCACATAGGCAGCACAATGCCGAAATGCTCTTTCAAAAGGGATCGGTACTCGACCTCGGAACCGATCGCCCTCTTCTCCTTGCAGCCGGAAGCCGTGCGGGTGAAGGCATCGGCGGTTATGGACACGCTGCCGTCTTCCGTGCGTCGATTGACCATCCTCTGCTGCACGAACACGGAATCGGGATGCGTCGAGCAATAGTAGGAAAGGGGAACGAAGTCAGTCAAAGCCACCGGCGCATCAAGGATGGCAAAAACCGGCGTCGGGGCAGTCCGTCCACCGCACTCGCCCACGGTCGCATCCTTGGCGACGGTGCCGTTGTACACGATGTGCCACCAACACGAATCGTGCAGCTCGATGCGAAACGCCTGCCCCTGTGACTCGAAGTCCAAGCCATCGACGAGGGGGACGGCAGCTGCTGGAGAGGGGCCTCCGTAGCCCACTTCAGCCAGATAGCGCTGTTTGCCCAACGTCACGACCGTGCTTCGATGGAGCAGAGGATACACGTAGCCCTTGTCCTTCAAGCTGCGGCCCAGACAGGGCATGGTTTCAACGCCGCAGCTCTTCAGCAACGCCTCGAACAAGGCGTTGAGCTCGAAGCAGTAGCCTCCGCGCTCGCCAACGATGATCTTCTCGAAGATGTCACGGATGTCGAGCGAGGGAGAGCGATGCAGATCGCAGACGTCCAGATTTTCAAAAGGGATGCGAAGCTGGTGAGCGAAAATCATCTGATCCAAATCATTCTTCGTCAGCGGCGATGCCGGTTGATCCATGCCCAACCGTTCCCAATACGCACGGACAGAGGGAATCGGCCCATACAGCCCTTCATACATAGCGCCCTCCTGACAAAGCCCCTCGGCCAAAGCTGGCCGGCAAGTCCACGACCACGTTGCCCGCCGCCCGTGTGCCCATTTTAGACGCTCCCTCTTGCACAAACCTCCCGCCCAGAGAACGAATGCCCCCGTTCCATCGTCCCTCGGGAGTGATTTCCCCCTTCCTTCAAGCGGGAGCGGCGGAAAGCGCGCGCCGTGCTCGTTGCCAGGGCACGACATTCCTGTTCAAGAGCCCTCGAATTGACGCAAGCTGGCGCACTTCCTGAAAGTGTCAAGCCTTTGTGCAGCTTCTTCGAACAATTGCCGTTATTTTCGTCCCTTTTCCGTCGCGGCGTCTCGTTTCCCTCTTTCGTGCCTATACTTGGCGCAGAACCCTATCTCCCTCCCGAGGACGTATCCATGAACGAAAACACTCGCGCAACCTACGGATATCACGCCGATCACAGCAAACCGAGCCCCGCCAAGGGCATCGGCATCATGCTGGGATGCGTGCTGGCCCTGCTGCTGGTCATATACCTTGGCGTCAGCCTCTATTTCACCGGACGGTTCATGCCGAACACCACAGCCGGCAGCCTTGACCTGTCCCTCATGTCTTCGACCGATGCTGAGCAGGCGGTCTCCGACGCGATGGAGGGCTACACGCTCTCTCTGAGCGGCCAGGGGCTTGATTTCAACCTGACGGCCGCCGACCTGGACATCAACGCCAATGCGTCCGACATCGTCTCCGACATGCTGGACAATCAGAACCCCTGGCTCTGGCCGTTTCAGCTTGCCACGCAGCACGACGAATCCGCCAAGCTGGTTGCCAACGCCGACGGCACAAGCCTCCTCGACTCCGTCCAGGCCGCCGTCGAGGAGTTCAACGCGACGGCCACGCCCGCAACCAATGCATCCATCTCATACGACAAGGCCACGAAGGCGTTTGTGGTGCTGCCGGAGTCAACCGGCACGGCGCTTGACGCAAATGCGGTGGCCAAGGTGGCAACCCAAGCCCTCTCGACCTTCTCCAAACAGGCAAAGATCACGGCTGATCAGCTGGCTCAGCCCACGGTGCTCTCCACCGACGAGCGCCTCAAGGCCGCAATGGAAAGCGCCAACACCATGGTTTCCTCCGACATCACCTTCATGATGGGCGGCAAGCAGGTGGCAAAGATCGACGCGGATACCATCGCGCCCTGGATCACCTCCGATGCCGATGCAAACGCAACCACCGATGACACACAGCTGAGCGCCTGGGTGGAGAAGCTGGCAGCCGACTGCACCACCGTCGGCACCCAGCGCACCTACACCCGGCCGGACGGCAAGGTGTTCAGCGTCTCCGGGGGCATTTACGGATGGGAAGTCGATCAAGATGCGCTCCTGTCCCTGGTGCGGGAAGCGGTCGCAGCAGGAAGCGCGGAAACGGTCGACGTGCCCACCACCACCCACGGCGACGCCTTCAACGGCGCTGGCGCGCAAGACTGGAGTGCACGCTACCTGGATATCGACCTGACCGAGCAGCATGCCCGATTCTACGACGAGTCGGGAGCCGTCATATGGGAATCGGACATCATCTCCGGCACTCCGGACGGGGAACACGAAACACCGAATGGCGTGTACTGGATGAACCGCCTCGAAAGCCCGTCAACGCTCAAGGGCTACAGCGGCAATTCCCAAATATATGAAACGGTCGTCCAATACTGGATGCCCTTTGTCGGCGGCGCCATCGGCCTGCATGATGCAGACTGGCAGACCTCGGGCTTCGGCGGCACCAAGTACAAGGAAGGCTACGGAAGCCACGGGTGCGTCAATCTGCCCCCTGCGAAGGCGGCAGAGCTGTACGCCCTCATCAAGGGCGGAGACGCCGTGGTGTGCCACGAGTAAGGGCTCGACCCCGCGCTCCCACACGCAGAGGGACGGAACGCCCAAGCGGGGCTGGACAGGCACACAAGCGCCTGCCCAGAATTCATCCTATTCATGCCCCAAGACGAAACGAACCGCCTCCTATTTCTTGCAAAAGAGAAAGGCGAGGCGGTTCAGGACAAGGCTCTTGGAGCGTGCGTCGGCTAGACGCACGGAGGAAGACCGAACTTACGCGTTGGCATCCTCTCGCTCGATCGCATTGGCGACCTTGCGGGCGGCAGCGGTGATGGAGAGGTCGTCAACATCGACCGTGATCTCGGCATACTGATCATAGAGCGGCTTGCGCTCGTCATACAGCTCGCGCAGGCTCATGCCAATTCCCCCCTTGAGCACCACGCCGCGCTCCTGCAGGTCACTCAGACGGCTGACAAGCTGATTGTACGAAATCTTCAGGTAGACAACGCGCCCGATCTCCGAAAGATGCTTCATGGCCTGGTCGGAATACACCGCCGAACCGCCTGTTGCAATGATCGACCGGGATGCGGTCAGGTCGCTCAATATCTCGTTTTCAACTTCGATGAATCCTTCGGGTCCGCAGGCATCAATGAGCTTCTGCAACGTCTTGTCACATTGGTTTTGAATGATCAGGTCGGCATCGACGAAGTCGTAGTTGAGGATCTTCGCCAAAACGATGCCGAGCGTTGATTTGCCTGCACTGGGCATTCCGATCAAGATGATGTTGTCGCGCTCTTGAGCCATGATGGATCCTTCCGAACAATGCTGCCAGTCCCAATGATCACAAGCCTCAGCCCCTCCACGTCACGCCAAGAGGGGCTGGATCGCGTCTTTTCATTCTCACTATAGCAATGGGCAGGATGCCTCCGTCATTGACGACGGGAATCCTACCTGTTCCCCACAGAGCAAAGCCGAACCGCAGGAGACGGGGCGCTATCGCGCGCCTCCCCCTCCGCCGCCGAAGCCTCCGCCGCCTCCGCCCGAGAACCCTCCGCCGAAGCCTCCGCCGCTGCTGAAATCCCCCGAGGCTCCTGAAATCGCCGCCTGCGCCGTCGACATCGTGTTGGCAACCGAGGCGTCGAACAGGCTCGCTCCCGACGACATCATTCCGCCGTGAGCGCCGTAGCTGGACGAATACCAGAACCACCAGGGAACATATCCGACACCGTAAACGGCGGACTCATCCTGGAACACTTCGGGAACGCGCGTCTGCAACGACTTCATCACCTGTTCGGCAATTCCGAAGAGATAGGCATACACCATGAATTCGCCCCACACCTTCACATCGGTGGGAGGACGCTCGTCAAGCGAAGAGAAATCGCGCAGCCAGTTACGCAAGGCCTTGCACTTCGCAACCAGATTGTTCCCCTCGACGCTGCGACGGGGCATGTAGTTGGCTATGACGGCAAGGGCAATGGCGGTGGGAACCGTGAATATCAAGGGAATGAAGTTTTGCAGCAGCAGCCATGATCCAATTCCCACCGCCACGGCGACCACCGCGAGCGCGATGAGGTATCCCTGATAGCGCTTTCCCTTCGCCTCGAAATAATCATACCGGTTGGTTTGCGCGGACACCGTGCCCTGCCAGGTCTTCATGGCCTCGACGAAGTCCTCGGGGTTGTCCTCGCCGTATTTCTGGATGGTGCCGAACCACAGCGAGTCGTTGCCCGCAGCCACCTTTTCGAACAGCAAGTCCAATGCTCCGCGGTCGATGGGGTCGGACACAGTGTCAGCAACGGCGGGCACCAGCGTCAGATAATAGTCATCGACGGTCTTGCTGCCGAACAGCTTCGACTCCTCATAGCTGCCCTTGTCAATGCGCAGCGCACCGATATGGGAAAGGTGCATCAAGGTTGCCGTGAAGTCGTCTTGGCTCTCGCGGTCCCAGCGCCACAGCCTTCCGATGACGGCAGGATGGACACCCGCCTGAGGAACGTCGCGCCAGTATTCTTCCTTGAAGTCGGGCTCATGCTCCTTCCCAAACCTGAAGTACGACCACAGAGCCCACGCGATGGCAGCCACGCAGACGACGCCGCAGCCGATGATGAAGGCGAGGGAGGCCATGCGCTCACGGTTCGCCTGGTCGGCCCACGTCTGCTCCTCCTTCAGAACAGTGTCGAGCCGCGTCTCGTCTTTGTGCAGCGCAGCGGCCTCGGCCGACAGGTTCGTCAGCCACGACACGGGAAAGACGATGCGCGCCTCGGCATATTGGCCCGCATTCACGTGTGGGACCGTGTACACAATGGTGCCGTCAGCATTGACCTTCACCGAACCGTCGAGGGGGCCGTGGCCCCACGCGCGCACGTTGTCGCCCGCGTTGACCTCTGTCCCCTGCGGCACCGGCAGCGAGAACGTCATGGTCACGTTCTCGGAAGGCTCCGCCCATTGGCTACCGATATATTTCCAGTACACCTCGCCGACGTCCTTGTACGCCTGGGCTCCGTTCGTCACCGTGTAGTCAAGCTCTATGATGACGCTCTCATCGGTGGCATCGAAGAACACATACGCGGTTTTCTTGGGGGAATCGACCGAATAGGAATCAGTGCCGGGGCCGCCGGAATCCCTCCAGCTCAGAACAAAGGGGACACTGTCCAACGTCGTGAACTCGCCCGTGGCGTTGCCGTCTTCGTCGGCGGAGGCCATGCGCACGGAGTTGACCTTCAACTCAGATCCAGAGGGCAGGTTCTCGAACGTCCACCAGAGGGCCGAGTAGCTGCCGTCGAAGGTGAACGTCCGCTGCTCGGTGAAATGCAGCGAGCCGTCGGTCTCAACCTGCGAGGAGATGTCAACCTTGGGCATGGAATACGATTTCGCAGATGCTTCGCCCGGAGTCAGGGCGAGAGCAAGCAGCGAGATCGCCAAAAGAGCAGCGAAGACGAGAACGCGCGCCGCAGCCACGCGGCCGAAGGCGGTTCGCATACGCAGATCACTCGTAGTTTGCACGGCTGTTCTCCTTGCAAGTTGAGGGTGGTAACGCTATTATAGCTACTCGCACCTATTGTGATAGGGAGAGCTGACCGAGAGGCCGAAGGTGCTCGCCTGCTAAGCGAGTATACGCCACAAGCGTATCTGGGGTTCGAATCCCCAGCTCTCCGCCACTTCCAAATCCTTAAACGTCCTGTTCAGGGGCGTTTTCTTTTTGAATCGAACCTGTTCAAACCGCCCGAAAACCCCGCATTGCGACATCATGTCTTCCACCGAGGCGTCGCAAGCCCTCTTGCGCCCTCCTGTTGCCACGCCGGAACGCGACCGAAACCAAAGACGACTTTTCTAGCGGCGCCAAGGAGGCCACCTCCACGAGGGACCATCGCCAAGGCGCGTTGCCTTGACGGGCTTTTTCCTCCAGTTGGGATGATTGCGCAGAAAAACGGCCCGGCAGATGCGCGTGACAGCCAATCCGACAACCCCCGTCAGGAAGAAGCTGAACGCCAGATCGAACACCGGCTCATTGGCCTCGAACCACGCATACAGCATCGCCAGCCCGAAAAATCCCGACAGGACGCCGGTTATGACGGTGAAAATCCTGATGAGAACTTCTTTGCCGTGGTTGGGGGAGGAGCGCCACGAGACCACCAGATACACGATGCCCGCCCCAACCGCCAGCACGGCCAACAGCGGAACGATGCGCGACAGACGGGCGATCACCGCGAACTCCTTCCCTCAAGCCAAACGGGAGCGAAGATTTTCAGAACTGTACTTTCGGAGCCGTTTCCGCCCCGGCAGCCGCATCGAAGCTCTCGCGCTTCGTGAAGCCCATCGCTCCCGCAATGAGCACAGCAGGGAATGTCTGGATAGCCGTGTTGTACTTCATGACGGTGTCGTTGAAGCTCTGACGCATGTAGCTGATCTTGTCCTCGGTGTTGGACAGTTCGGCCTGAAGCTGCTGGAAGTTCACGTTCGCCTTGAGGTCAGGATATGCCTCCGCCACGGCAAACAGACTCTTCAGGGCTCCGGTCAGCATATTGTCAGCTTCCATCTTGCCCTCGGGCGTGGTGGCGTTCATGACCGCCGAACGAGCCTGCGTCACCTCATCGAGCGTCCCCCGTTCGTGCGAGGCATAGCCTTTCACGGTTTCAACGAGATTGGGAATGAGGTCAAGGCGGCGCTGCAGCTGCACGTCAATCTGCGCCCAGGCGTTGTCGACCATGTTCCGAAGGTTAACCAAGTTGTTGTACAGCGCGATCAGTGCAACGACCAACACGACGATGACGACCACGAGAACAACGATCACAACGGTGCCCATATCTCTCCTTTGATCAAGACTGTTGTGTTCTATTCTATCATCGCACGCGTTGACGGACCCCTGCCACACACCGAAACCCGCGCTTTGTCAACAGGTGCTTGCCTGTCATCGGACACATTGGCCTCAGAAACGCGCCACCGATGGCCCAAGCGCGGCGCGAGCCGAGCCAAACGAGGTCATGCGGGTCCACCAGCCGCGTGTCCGTGAAGCGGCCGCGAGGTTGCAGGCCGAGGCGACGTCTCGACACACGGCGAACACCGCAGACCCGCTTCCCGACATCAGCGATCCCTCGACGCCGTCCTGACCGGCAATCCACGCGTGAACCTCGCTTAACTCGGGAAGGAGCAGTTGGGCCGCCTTCGTGAGGTTATTGCACAAGGGCACGTCCGCGGCATGCGACGCCGCAAGCGCAGCCGCCCTCTTGGCCGAAGGAACCGGCTGAGGATCCTCATCAAATGCACGATACGCCTCGACGGTGGACACGCCGCCGTGCGGCTTGACAAGCACGACGGGCGTGCCCAGGGGAACGAGCGACCGAGCAAAGGCCTCCCCAGCCCCCGTGAAGCGGGCGCATCCGCCTCGAAGGAAGAAGGCGACGTCAGCCCCCAGGCTTCGAGCCGCCTCCTCCACGCGGGGGTCATCGGACGCAATGCCCCAGAGGCGTGCCGCTCCCACAAGCGCGGCGGCGGCATCGGACGAACCGCCGCCCAGCCCCGCCTGGGCGGGAATATGCTTCTCGATGATGACGCGCAGCTTCTCGTCGGCCATCCGTCCGCACCGTTCGGCAAGAAGCCGAAAGGCCCGGGAAACGAGGTTGTCCTCAGTCGAAACGGCAAGCGGTTGAATTCCGCCGAACGTCCGGCACTCGACCTCGATGGCCAGCCCGCTTCCAGGAAGCTCATCCGATCGGCGCAGATACAGGACATCGTGGAGATTGAGGACGTGCATGATGGATTCCACCTCGTGGTAGCCATCCTCACGCCGTGCTCCCACGTCTAAAAACAGGTTGACCTTCGCTGGCGCGATGACCTTCAGCCATCCTTCGCGGACGGCTCCATCGCCCCTCTGCGCCACCCGGGCCACATCGATCAGGTCAATCGGCTCAGCCTGGCCGAACGAAGGACGAGGCGCATCTTCCTCGGCCTCGTGCAAATTCTCGGCATCGCACAGAACGTCCTGTCTCATTTCTTCCTCTTGTTCTTGAAAAAACGCTGGAGCAGCGCGGCGCAATCGTCAGAAAGCACGCCGGACGCCACTTCAAACGTATGATTGAGCCGCGTGTCCTCGTTGATCGCGTAGAGCGTGCCCAAGGCTCCCGCCTTCTGGTCAGACGCTCCATACACGCACCGGTCGACGCGGGCCTGATGCATCAGGCCCGCACACATGATGCACGGCTCCAGCGTGACATACACGGTGCAGCCGGTTAATCTCCAGGCATGAAGCTCGGCGGAAGCCTGCTTGAGCGCAAGAAACTCCGCATGCCCCGCAGGATCATGGGTGGTTTCACGCAAGTTGCACGCCTTCGCCACGATGCGCGGCTCCGCGAGGGGCCTGCGAGTGGCCGGGTCCATCGGCCGATACACCACGACGGCGCCGATGGGAACCTCGCCGAGCCTTTCGGCACGCCGGGCCTCCTCAAGCGCCATATGCATATAGTCTTCATCGTTCATGCCCCGTATTATATGGTATCCTGTCCATGCATTCAGAGGCTCGGCGTGAAAAACGCACGGGCTGCGCGAGCTTGAAAGATCGGGATTGGCAGCACTGTCCCGTGACCACGCAGACGCCGCTTAGGTCGATCGGCACGTGGTGCGTGAGAAGCTTGGCAAGGACGCGGGAACCGCGTCTGTCCTGAATGATCGACCGGTTCAGAAAAGCGGAGGAATGGCCGAGTGGTTGAAGGCGGCAGTCTTGAAAACTGTTGTGCCGCAAGGTACCGTGGGTTCGAATCCTACTTCCTCCGCCACCTTTCTCCATCCAAACAGCCCCACGCGGCAAGCCTCCTCGCCACGCCCACCCCGCATGGCATTTTCAGCAAGAGCCATGCACCACATCGAGTAATTCTTCTTTGGAATGGACTCCCAACTTGCCATAGATACGCTTCACGTGGGTTTTTATGGTATTGACGGACACAAACAATTCTTCGGCGATGGAGGGCGCACTCCTCCCCTGAACAAGCAGTTCCAGTATCTCCCGCTCCCGCTTTGAAAGCTGAAACGTTTCCGCGACCTCAAGGCAGCGCTCGCCCATCAGCCTTCCCATGTCCACGCCCGAAACGCTGGGCGGCGCGGGGACGGGCTTTTGCTGACGCACGATGGTCTCCACCCCGACGGCAGCCAAGAACAGCACCATGAGACACAGGTCGATCAGGTTCATTCCCTGATCACCGACAACGGGCCAGATCTCAAACACGAGCAAGAAGAACGCCGCATACCCCGCCAAAGCCAATCCGAACACAAACGAAGACGGAAGCTCGTCGCGCGAAAGCGCGAGGCGAACCCAAAACAGGATGCTCATTGCCGCAAGGGCCACCCCCAGCGGAATGGAAAAGACGAGTCGGCTGGCAATCCCACCCGACTCGCCGAAAAACCAGATGAGAAGCATTCCCGACACGCAGAGAAGGGGTGCGGCCTGATACAGCACGCGAAACGTGCCCCAAGGGGCCATGCGCGCGATGGCATACAGGGCGACAGGCGCCACCAACAGGCCAAGCGCGTTGCCCCAAGCGCTTTCTGATCCAGGATCGTTTGAGATGCCGAGTCCGCCCAGAAGGGCAGACCAGGTTGCAGCCGAGATGAAAATGCACAGCAGCAAACCCGCGATCATCTTCCAGTTTTGCACGACGATTGCCCGGGTCCTGTCCAGCAAATCGTCCCCTTCGGCAACGGGCCTCATACCAATCGGAGGGTTGGCTCGCGGAAGGCGAGCCGAAGCAAGCAGCGACACGACCATCACGACGAGAGACCCCTCGGCAAACGTCGTCGAAAGCGCCAATGCCGCCAGCTTCAAGACGGCACCGCCTATGCCGGCAAGCGACATGAAGCCCACGGAATCCTTCTCCGACAAGGCTGCGTACAAACAGCCCCACCTGATCATCGCCGCGCTGCAACCAGCGCCAAAAACCGCGCCACACACCACAAAGGCCGGCCCCGGAAGAGACAGCAAGGAGGCCCCATACCCACCCAAAACGCCGAGGATCGCGAAGAACACTCCAAAAGCAAATCTCCCCTTCCGCGCCCGCGTGGAAAGCACACCGCGTCCCGCAAGCACCAGGCTGCCGGCAATCGCGCCCACAAGGGCCGACTGATAAAAGAAGGAGGCACGGCCGATCTCCCCGAAAAACGAACTTGCGGCAAGCGGGTTGTCGACGCAAATATACATGACGGCAAGCAAGCCGCCAATGCCAACATAGCCGTGATGCCCCTTGCTCGATTTCGTCAATGCCATTCATCCTCCCCAAGATGCGATCATTTTATCATCCGGCGCGTTGTCCCGCCTCTCCTGGCAAAAAATCACCCCTTCAGGTGACAGGCTCTTTCCCAATGCCCCCATCGGGTGATACCGGCTGGACAGGTGGTTGTTCTACCTTGTGTGCCGAGCCGTGACCATCGGCTCAGCACACAAGGAGCAGGAGGAATGATGTCAAAACGATTGCCTATCGACCGACGCCAGTTTATCGGGCTTGGCGCCCTTGCGGCCGCGGCTGCAGCCACCACGGGACTTGCAGGCTGCAGCCCTCAGACCGCGTCAAAAGAAACGTCCACGGATGCCGGAACAAGCGAGGCGGCAGCCGATGGCACGCCAAGCTTTCTCGTCGCGCCCGAGCCAATTGACGATGCCGACATAACGAAAACCATCGAAGCGGACATCGTCATCGTGGGCAGCGGCGTTGCCGGACTCGCCGCCGCACGCGCAGCCACCGAGAAGGGTGCTTCGGTAGCCGTCATAGAAAAAGGCGCGACCTGGCAATATCGCAGCGGCCAGTATGGGGTCCATGGCAGCAAGGTCCAGAAATCGGCAGGCATGGACTTCGATGCCCAGGCCGCAGTGGCGGACCTGATGAAAGAAATGGGGTATCGTCCCGACCAGCGGCTCTGGAATCATTGGCGCGACGAGAGCGGCAAAGCCTTCGACTGGCTCCTTGAACTTGCGGGAGACAACGTCGAGTTCCTTCTTGGAACGGCCACGACATACGACCCCTCAAAGATCACCTTGGCAGCACTTCATTTTCCGGCACCGGAAGCCTACCACCCGAACGTGGAGTACAGCCCCACCTATCCCGAGGCGACCATGGCCTTCATCCCCGACCAGAAAGCCATCCTGGAACTCACCTACCAAAAAGCCGTTGACGGGGGCGCCAATTTCCACTTTGCAACATGGGCGCGCCAGCTTGTTCGCACACAGGGAGACGGCCGCATTGAAAGCGTGATCGCTCAAGACCAGGATGGCGCCTACCTCAAGTTCAACGCTTCAAAGGCAGTCATCATGTGCGCGGGAGATTACGGCAATAACGCTGAAATGGTCAAATACTACTGTGGCGGACGCACCTTCTCGACGTTTTTTGGCAACATCGACGCGGATGGGGAAATCACCAATACAGGCGACGGACAGTGCATGGCTTCTTGGATCGGTGCAAAAATTGAAGATGGGCCCCACGCGCCTATGACCCATACGCTCGGCACAGCCCTCGGCACCGACGCGTTCTTCCTCGCAAACACGAACGGATTCCGCTTCTGCAACGAAGACGTGGCCGGACAGCAGCTTTCCACCCAGCTTTATCGCCAGCCCAACGCCTACGCATGGCAAATCTTCGACGACAAATATCCGGAACAGGTTGAATATATGGCGGCATCGCACGGCAGCGTCAATCACGTGGTCAACGAAGCCCAGAATCCGCACCTCGACGGAGCGGCAGTCACCATCGGACGCACCGCCTTCACCAGCCGTGAAGAAGTCGAGGCGACCAAGGGAATCATCATTGCCAACACCCTTGAGGAGCTCGTTTCAAAGATGGATCTCAGCGATCAGGCCCAGAAGGACATGCTCGCGTCCATCGCGCATTACAACGATCTGTGCGCTGCGGGCAATGACACCGATTTCGGAAAGGTCTCAACGCGTCTGTTCCCCATCAAAAATCCGCCGTTCTATGCTTGCCAGATGGCTGCTGGCGTTCAGTTGGTGTGCTTGGGAGGCCTCACCACCGATCCCGAAACCCTCAATGTTCTGGACCAGGAGTTCAACCCCATCGAGGGTCTGTATGCAGCAGGCAACAACATGGGCGGGCGCATCCTGCAGGACTATCCCGTCACCATTGGCGGCGTCTCCCACGCAACCGCGCTCTTATTTGGCAAAATGGCCGGAGAGGTGACGGCGGCCCTCTAACATACAGCCGTCGCTTTTCGGCAAGAGGCGAGCAACGAAACAAAGTCGTGTCATCCTTTTGAAAAACAATTTGTTACTATAGGACCAAGACACAGGCTACCGGAAAAGAGGGCGGGCGCACGAGACCCGCCCTCTTTTCGCAGGACTCGTGGAAACACAGGTTTCTCTAGGCAGAACAGGGGTTTTAAATGAAGGAAGACATCCAGGTGCTCGACCATGCCACCGACATCATGAAAGCCCTCCAAACAGGCGTGCTCATCACAGGCAAGGCCGACGGGCGCGTGAACCCCATGACCATTTCCTGGGGCGTCCTCGGAATCGAATGGTCTCGACCCATTTTCACCACCTTCGTGCGCACGGGCCGCTTCACCCATGGCCTCATCGAGAAGAATCCCGAATTCACCGTGAGCGTGCCGTTCGGAGCATTCGACAAAAAGATCCTTGGCGTCTGCGGCAGCACGTCCGGCCGCGAAACGGACAAGATAGAAAGGCTTGGGCTCACTCTTGTCGAGCCCAGCGTCACATCTGTTCCCGGCATCAAGGAACTCCCCCTCATCCTCGAATGCCGCGTCGTGTACAAGCAGGATCAGGACCTCGGTGCCATGTCGGAGGATTTCAGGAACTCCTATTATCCGCACGACATTCCAAGCAGCGCGTTCGGCTCGAACAAAGACACCCACACCGCCTATTACGGAGAGGTTGTCGCAGCATACATCGTTCGGTAAACGAAGGGGGCCTTCATGGGAGAAGCAAGACCGTTTTCGAGATTCGTCCACGCACTGCTTGCCTTCACGCTTGTGGCAAGCCTTGTCCCCGTTTTGGCGCACGGGGACAGCATCGTGCAAGAAGGAGGCGTCGTCGAGCAGATGGCCCAGTCCAACGCTGAGGACTTGGCGCGATTTGGCGCCACGGGCAATCCCAACGATCTGCGAGACATCGATGCCTACGAGGGGACCGATTCGGTGTCGGGACTGCAAAGGTCAGTCTTTCCCGTCACGTACGACCTGCGTGACGAAGGCGTGGTGACCTCTGTCAAGTTTCAGAATCCCTGGGGAACATGCTGGGGCTTCGGAGCCGTCGCCGCCTCCGAGATAAGCATCATGTCGGAATTGGGGCTGAACGTCGACGATGGAGAGGTTGATCTTTCCGAGCTCCACACCGCCTGGTTCTCCTACACTCCCCTTCCCGAAGATGCCGGCTCGCAGGCAGGCGAGGGCAACCACACGGTGTCAACCGATCCCAGCACAATCCTCAACCAAGGAGGCTTTGCCTTCACCGCCACTTCAATTTTCTCTTCGGGAATCGGACCGGTTGCCGAAGCCGAGGTCCCCTACCGCAATGCCGAGGGATACACCGTCAACGACTCGCAAGGCAACCCCATTTACTACGCTCCCAGCGGCACTTGGGCCGTGGACGAAAGCCTGAGATTCGCCCAAGCTCTCGAACTTGAGAACAGCTTCGTCCTCCCCACCCCCGCAGGCAAGGACGGAAGCGGCGCCTACCAGTACAACGAAGGCGGCACCCAGGCAATCAAGGGAGAGCTGATGGCGGGACGGGGAGTCGCAATCGCGTTTGCCGCAGACACGTCGCGGCCGGGACAGACCGACCCCGCCAAGTACCTCAACACCGACACATGGGCGCAGTACACCTATGACAGCGCAGCGTCGGCAAATCACGTCGTGACCATCGTGGGATGGGACGATGACTACAGCAGGGACAACTTTCTCCCCGGGCACGAGCCCGACCAAAACGGTGCCTGGATCGTCAAGAACAGTTGGGGAGCCGACAACGTGGACTTTCCCAACAGAAACCCTGGAGGATGGGGACTCGAGGGAACGGGATACTTCTATCTTTCCTATTACGACATGAGCCTCGTGGAACCGGAATCATTTGAGTACTACACCGACACCTACGGGCAGCCGGCCGAGTACTACCTCATTGATCAGTACGATTTCATGCCCTCGACGGGCGTGACCGCCGAATCGACCACGACGCCTTCCGCGACGGCCAACGTGTTCGAGGCGAGCGAGCGCCAGAAAGTTCGATCGCTCTCCTGCGAAACGGCACGTCCCGACACGAACGTGACCTACGATTTGTTCCTCCTGAACGATGGCTACACCAATCCGACGGACGGCGAGCTTCTGGCCACCGTGAACGAAACGTATGCCTATGGCGGATATCACCGGACGCAGCTGGGCGAGGGTTTTCCCATGGAGCAGGGCCAGCATTATTCTGTCGTGGTGACGCAGCAGCAGGGGTCGAACTACGAGATAGTGGTCGACAGGGCGATCAACCGAGCAGGGATGGACTACCTCAATGAGCAGCATCCGGAGCTGGACTATCAGCGCTACGCCGTCGGCATCGTGAATGAAGGCGAGAGCTTTTTGCAG
>JAEZDJ010000046.1 GCA_023429565.1 Actinomycetes bacterium | reverse complement strand
GCATATGCTGCGTGGCCGCCGTATACCAGCCACGATCAAAGAAGGTGATGTTGCCCCGCGGCCCCAAGGCCTTCCAGAATTCCTGCATGAACGGATAGAACCCCGTCACGCCGCATCCCGATCCAGCGAATGCGCGCGCGGCCTCCACATCGAGGTTTTCGGTGACATGCACGCTGGTTGCGCGCGCATCAAGGTGATACATGAGATCGGAGATGCGACTGCCCTTTCCGGCGCCGTTCCATCCCTCAAACAGCACGACCAGGCCAATGCCTCGGTTATGCGCCTCCTGCTGCAGAACGACCAACCGCTCTACCAGCTCGTCCCGGAGCGGCTTGTAGTCTTCCTTGGAGAGGGGCGGTTGCGAGAAATCGACAGTCTCGAGCATGGGGAGGGTCCTTTCCGTAGAGAACATGCATCATCATAGCACAGGGCGTCTCGCGACCCGTTTTTCGCAGAGCCGGAGACCTGAGCCGTCCGAACGTTCCTGTGCACTTTGTAAAATATCCCTTTCAATTTTTGCAGGGCGGGTTTCCCCGGCAGCGGGCGTTGCCTAGAATGGAGGAGACATCCGTTTGACGCGACCGAGGAACCTGCCGGTCGCCCGACCAAAGGCAGAAGAACCCATGCCCACCTATGGAGTGGTTGACCTCGGCTCTAACACCATCCGTCTCGTCGTGTTTGACGTGAGGGACGACCATCGGCGCACCTACACCGGCAAGGATTTCAAGAGCTTGGTCAACGACAAGGTCATGGCAGGGCTCGCCGCACACGTGCATGAGGGCGCGTTCAGCGAAGACGGCATCGCCCGCGCGATCGATGTGCTGAAGGGGCATCTGAAACGCGCACGGTATTTCGACTGCAAGCGTCTTGACGTGTTTGCGACAGCCGTTCTGCGCAACTGCTCGAACTCGGCACAGGCCCTCGCCGCCATCGAGCAAGGCGCCGGGACCGGCATCACGCTGCTTTCAGCCCACGACGAAGCCCATCTGGGATTCGTCGGCGCAACCTGCGACCGCGCAATCGAGCAGGGAACCCTCATCGACATCGGCGGCGGCTCGACCGAGCTCACCCATATCGAGAACGGACGAGACCGGGACCACGTGAGCATAGGACAGGGATCGCTCTCGTCGTACGCATCGTTCGTGCGCGCCATCCTGCCGACATCGGACGAGATGGACGCAATGGCCCACGCGTTCGAAAAGCGGCTCGCCGCCCTTCCGCATCCCGACGTGTACCGCTCTCCCGTCCTGTACGGAATCGGAGGCAGCGTGCGTGCGGCCGCCAAGATGCAGGCGCAGACGCATCGGCTGGATGCGCGTCCCAAAACAATGACGGCAAACGAGATTCGTGCGATACTGGAATTATGTCGGTCAGACCCCGACGCGTTCGCGCACCATGCGCTCAAGGCCTCGGCAGAGCGCATCCACACGCTGGCGCCGGGATGCCTGATCGCAGGGACCCTCATGGACGTGCTCGCCGCAAGCCGCCTGGACCTCTGCAGATACGGCGTCCGGGAAGGATATCTCGTGGAGCGCATGTTGGGATGATCCCAACGTCCACAGACAGCACAGCATCGAGAGACAAGAGAGACGTCATGGCACTGGACACGAACTATCCCAAAGCAGACGACGCAGCGGATGCCGGAGCCACGCCGGATCGCCCGGCCGGACAGACAGCCCCCTCGGCAATCGAGACGTCCCCCGGAGACGCTGCCGTCAACGCGGAGTCCGCCGCCGGGGAGGAATCCCAAGACAGGCAGACGGCACCCTATCTTCAAAACCGCGAGCTGTCGTGGCTCACGTTCAACGAACGCGTGCTCGATCAGGGCGCGGACGAGACCGTGCCCCTGCTGGAGCGGTTGAACTTCATTTCCATCTTCTGGAGCAACCTGCAGGAATTCTTCATGGTCCGCGTCGGCAGCCTGACCGACCTGTCACTCGTGAAGAAGCACATCATCGACTCCAAATCGGGCATGACGCCGACCGAGCAGCTGGATGCCATCTATGCGCGATGCCGTGACCTCTACCCCATCCAGGAGCGCACGTTCGAAGAGGTGCGCCGCCTGCTGCGCAAGCACCGGATAGACCACCTGCGGCCCGAGGAGCTCGACGAAGACCAGCTGGCCTTCCTGACGGACTACGTTCACGAGAACGTCATGCCGTTCCTCGCCCCTCAGATCATCAACTCGCGCCACCCCTTCCCCCATCTGGAAAACGGAGCCCTCTACGTCGTCGTGAGACTTGACGAGGAGGCCGATGGAGGAAAGTCGGCCAAGGCGGAGAAAGGTGCCGCAAAAGAAGCAAAGAAAGCGAAGAACCTCGGCGCCGAAGGCGTGACCCTGGGGCTTGTCCCCATGCCGCGGCAATGCGCCCGCGTGATCGAGCTGCCCGGACACGGGTTGCAATTCATCCTTTTGGAACATGCCATCGAGATGGTGTCGGCGGAGATATTCTCCATGTATCGGGTGAAGCACACCAACGTCATCTGCGTCACCAGAAATGCGGACCTCGATGCCACGGAGGGAATCGACGAGAGCGACGAGGACTACCGCGAGCATATGAAACGCATCCTGAAAAAGAGATCTCGCCTTGCACCCGTTCGGCTGGAAAGCGAGCGGCCGCTTTCGTTCACGTTGCAGAAGCTGCTGCTTCAACGCTTGAACCTCAAGCAGCATCAGATGTACTCGACGCCCGTTCCTTTGGACATGAGCTACACCTACGGACTTGCGTCATGCCTCTCGGAAAAAATGCGTGCACAGCTGACCAATCAGCCATTCTCACCCCAATGGCCCGCCAGCCTCGACCGCAATCGGTCGGTCATCGACCAGGTGACCGAGAAAGAGGTGCTGCTGTCATATCCCTACGAGAGCATGGAGGCCTTCGTGCAGCTGCTGCGCGAAGCGTCAACGGACCCCAGCGTCATCTCCATCAAGATTACGCTGTATCGACTGGCCAGCCAGTCCCACCTCGCCGAAGCGCTCATTGCCGCCGCCGAGAACGGCAAGGAGGTCACGGCGCTGTTCGAGCTGCGGGCGCGCTTCGACGAGAGCAATAACATCGAGTGGTCACAGCGGTTCGAACAGGCCGGATGCAACGTCATCTACGGATTTCGCGACTTCAAGGTGCATTCGAAGATCTGCTGCATAACCCGACAGACCGAGAACGGCCTGCAGCACATCACGCAGTTGGGCACGGGCAATTACAACGAGAAGACGGCTCGGCTCTACACCGACCTCTCTTTCATCACCACGGACGAGACGTTTGGACGCGACGCCGTGGAATTCTTCCGCAACATGGGCCTGGAAAACGCCTCCGACAACTACGACATTCTCTGGGTTGCCCCCCTGCAGATCAAGCCTATGATCATCGCGCGCATCGACCGCGAAATAGAGCGGGCGCGCGCAGGTGAGGAAACAGGACTGCTGTTCAAGACCAATTCCATCACCGACAAAGCCGTCATCGACAAGCTGGCCGAAGCGAGCCAGGCCGGCGTTCCCATAACGCTGCTGGTGCGCGGGATATCCTGCATCGTGCCAGGCCTTGCAGGCTTCACCGAAAACGTTCGCGTGCTTTCCATCGTGGGACGCTTGCTGGAACACAGCCGCATCTACGGCTTTGGGCCGCGCGACCGCATGAGGCTCTACCTTTCCAGCGCAGACCTCATGACCCGCAACATGGACAAGCGCATCGAGATAGCCTGGCCCATCCTGGACGACGAGCTGCGTGGACGTGTCCTTGACTATCTCGACGTCAGCATGAAAGACACCGCGAAACTGCGCGAGCTGCTGCCCGACAAAAGCTACACTCCCCTTGGGTTCTTCGCCCGCGAGGGCGACGGAGAAAGCGCGCCCCTGTTTGACTCTCAGGAGTTTTTCATCAAGCACGCGCTGGAGCGTCGCCTGGTCGCAGCTGAAGAGGAAGCGGAGCGGCTGGCACGCCAACGCTACGCCGTGCGCATGACCGCAGCGGCGCCCGCCGCAGCAGGACAGGATGAGACACTCCTCCCGGAGGAGCTCCCCCAAGCCCTGGAGGAGGTGCGCGACGCCGCTGCATCGGCCCTTGCGGCGGAAGCAGCGGCCGAGGAGGCGGCCCGCAAGGCGACGGCCGCAGCAGGAATCGTCGCCCAGGCGACCGGGGAGACGGACGGGACTCCGCAAGACGCCCCGGACCAGGGCGGTGCGCCTGCGGCCGAAAAGCCCGCTTCTCCGATCGAGGCAGAAGGAGAGACCCCCTCAGCTCCCAAACCGGCACCACATGTCGCAGCGGAAACGACGCCTCCACCCACGCCGCGCAGACCGGGGCTGCTGTCCCGCATCCTCAGCCTTTTCAGGAGGAAGTAAAGCCACGGCGAACAAAAGATAAGGGCCTCTTCAGACAGAGGCCCTTCCTTGCGGTTTGAAGCACGCAACCTTCAACTCGCCGCCCTGCATGGCAAGCCCGAGTTGCAGATTCGGGCGGATCCCCATGAAGGTGCTGTTTTCTCACCAGTTGTGACAACCGGGAGCGCGGTTGCGCCCATCGAGCGGGCGCAATGGGCGGCGCCCCTTTTGTCTTTGACAGATCTCCTGATCAGAAGCTTCGAAACTGGGACGTGAAACCATATCCAAAAGTAGAGGCCGCGAATGCAGTCTCGTTTCTCGTCTCGATGTCACAATTGGCGTGTTTTGGGCACATTGTCCTCTTTTTCGAGCTTCACATGCTGCCTGAGTACATTGCCGGGAGCCCTCGCGGCGCTTGTTCGGGATGCGGGCAGGTCGGGTGCCGCACGACCCTCTGACAAACCGCCGGAGGCAGCAAAGAGACAAACAGCTGGACTGGAAGCCCTTGCCTCCAGTCCAGCTGTCGGAGCTCACTTCGCCTGCGGCGTCCGTGCGCGATGTCGGAAAATCTGTGTTACGAGAGAGCGTCCCTCACGACGTCGGCGATTGCCTGGGCATGGCGCTCGGCAGTCTCCTGATCGGCGGCTTCCACCATGACCCGGACGACGGGCTCGGTGCCGCTCGGCCGAATGAGCACGCGACCGTTGTCTCCCAGTTCCGTTTCCACGGCACTCACGGAAGCGGCGATGGGCTCGTTGCCCTCAAGGGCATGCTTGTCGTCCACCCGCACATTGATGAGCGCCTGCGGAAACCGGGTCATGACAGACACCGCCTCCTGGGCAGATGTGCCAGCCCGACGGCATGCAGCCAGGAACTGGCAGGCGGTCACCAAACCGTCGCCCGTTGAGTTGTGGCGGAGCAGGATCATATGGCCGCTTTGCTCCCCGCCGATGGCATAGCCCTCTGCGCGCATGCATTCCAACACGTAGCGGTCGCCGACCTTGGTCTGGACAAGGTCAATCCCCTCCGCACGGAGCGCATGGACCAGGCCAAGGTTGCACATGACCGTCGAAACCGCGGTGTTGCCGGGCAGCATGTCGCGCTTTTTGAGATCGATGGCGCACACGGCTTCCACCATGTCGCCGTCGATCTCGTTTCCCTGGGCGTCGACCATCATCACACGGTCCGCATCTCCATCGTGGGCAATGCCGATATCAGCGCCGATCCTGGCCACCGTCTCACGCAAGGGCTCGAGATGCGTCGACCCGCATGCCACGTTGATGTCCGTTCCATCAAAGTCCTCGTTGATCACCGTGACATCAGCGCCCAGACGACGCAACGCTTCGGGGCTGGTCCAAGCCGATGCCCCATGCCCGGTGTCAAGGGCTATCCTGAGGCCGGAGAAATCGATGCCATCAGCCTCCACAGTGGAAACCGCATGTGCGACATAGAGCTCTGCGGCATCCTCGACAGGAAGCGAAACGCCCGTCGCATCGCCGGACGGGAGCTCCTCCGCCGCCGCGCCGCCGCGGACGACAAACTTCTCGATGGCATCCTCAACCTGATCGGAAAGCTTGAAGCCCTGGCTGTCGAACAGCTTGATGCCGTTATACTCGGGCGGATTGTGCGAGGCCGATATGACAATGCCTCCGTCACAGCGCAATTCCCGCACAAGAAAGGCGATGGCGGGGGTGGGAATGATTCCCGCCAAGAGCGCCGTGCCTCCCATGGACATAATGCCCGCTGACACGGAGGCCTCAAGCATGTCGCCCGAAAGACGCGTGTCCTTGCCGATGAGAATGGTCGCGCCCTGAAAGGCCACGGCCGCCTGGCCAAGCTTGAAGGCAAGGCCGCAGGTAAGTTCTTTGTTGGCAACTCCGCGAACGCCATCGGTGCCGAACAATCGGGGCATGGTTCACCTTTCCCTTACACCTACAAATTCCATTGGGCCCCTGAAGGCCTTGCGCAGCAAAACATCCCTGCACATGCGCGATCAGGTCCCGCTTGCACGCAAATGCACGGCGCTCCAAAACCTGTGCGCCGTTCAGTCTTACTGCTGGTTTGCAGCCTGCCCGCTGCCCCTCCGCACGTATCGGTCATGCAGGCGGACGCCGCCCCGAGGACGCTCCTCCTCGGTCATGCGGTTGTTGAGCTCTGCCGCAAACTCCTCCAGCGAAATCCCATAGCGCTCAAGCACGACAAGCAGGTGATAGAGCACGTCCGCCGCCTCATAGCGCAAATGGTCGACCGCCTCGAAATACTCGCCCGGAAGGTCGACGTCGAGCGTCCCCTCGGTCGCCTCGTTCCCCTGCGCCCCCTCAAGCGTCAAAGCCGCTGCAAGGGACGAGCAGGCCCAAGACTCGACATCCTTGGCCGCAAGCGCCACTTCTCCGGCCTCTTCCATGACCTTTTTCAGCACATCGTCGGGCGACCCGGAAAGCAGCCGGTAGGTGTAGCTCTTCTCACCCGCATCGCGTCGGGCGGCAATCGTCGAGGCAAGAGCCTCCAGCGTTGCCCCGGCCTGAGACGAGGGAGCCTCTTCTTCATTTGAAACGTACGTCTTCTTGATCATCGCCGACCACCCTTGGCAGTTTTGGACAAAAATTGCGGGTTGGAGCTTCTCAAGCGCTTCCGCGCCGCCCTGCACTTTCTGACCTGGTCTTTTATGCGTCACTCACAGAAAACCGACGAATTGCCTCTCAGAGCACTTCCGAACCCGAAAACCCGTCCGCTTACGCCGCGCGCCAAGGGACCTGCCCCGATGCAGGATGCCCAGCGGACAGCAGCTCCTCGGGAACGGGCGAGCGGCCTTCGCGAAACAGGCTCGGCTGCCCAGCACAACACGCCGACGCATTGGGCCCGCGTTCCAGCTGCCGCCCCAACGCGCTTCGGCGAGGACAACCAGAGACGCTTTTGCAAATGGCCGTCCACGTAACATTCCATCCGTTGGCTCGCTTTCGTCCATTCACGGCAATGACTTTCGGATGGTTCCGACAGCGGACCCAAAGCACGTCTTCTGCAGGAGACAGGGGGACGCGCCCAAAGAGGACGAGGGGCTCCCTGCAAGAGAGAACCCCCCTTCTGCCAACGGCTATTCGTCGGAGTCGTCGGCATCGCTGCCGGACGCGTCCTCGTTTCCTTCGCTCGTCACACCAAAGCCCAGCGGCCCAACGGAACCGAGCAGGGCGTCAAGCTCTTCCAGATTACGCTGATAGGACCTCGGCGGCAGAGCTTCGCCAAGCATGTCCTCGCCCTCGGTGTTGAAGGTCGGCGGCTCGTCGCCACCGATGAGGATGGTGTCGTCGGGGCTGAACACCATATCCAGCAACTGGCTCATGTCGTCGCTTGTCGCAGCGAGGTCATCCTCTATCACATGCGACAATCCGTGCTCGACCAGTCCTTCTTTCAGCTCTTCGATGGCCTTCACGCCGATGCCCTCTATACGCAGGAGGTCTTCCTCGGTATGACCCACCAGATCGGAAACCGTCTCAATCCCGGCTTCGGAGAACTTGTTTGCCCAACGCTGCGACACGCCCAGGTCGTCATAGATGTATAGGCGCGCGTCCTCGTCAGACAGCTGAGATCCGCGATGGCCCAGCGAAAGCCCGCTGTAGTAGCTGCCATAGTTGGTCCCCATGTTGAGGTAGTCACCGCCATCGAGCGACCAGTCCTGCGGCTGCGGCATGAGTTCCTCGATGTCGCGAAGCGCCTCGGGAGCAAACTCGGGAAGCGTGTCGCCCGAAACACCGGCCACGGGACGGCCCTTGTAGGTGAGCCCTGCCTCGCGATAACGCTTGAGACCGGTGCCCGCCGGTATGGGCTTGCCGATGATGACGTTTTCCTTGAGGCCGGCCAGATGGTCAACCTTGCCCTCGATCGCAGCATCGGTGAGCACCTTGGTGGTCTCCTGGAAGGAGGCCGCCGAGAGGAAGGAGTCAGTGGCAAGGGACGCCTTCGTGATGCCCAAGAGCAACGGCTGACCGACGGGAGGCTCCTTGCCCTCTGCGATCAGGTCGTTCGCAACGCTCTCAAAGTCAAAGCGGTTGACCTGGCGACCCGGCAAGAAGTCCGATTCGCCCGCATCGACCACAGCCACCTTGCGCAGCATCTGGCGAGAGATGACCTCGATATGCTTGTCGTTGATGTCAACGCCCTGAGACACGTACACGCCCTGGACCTGAGAGACGATATAGCGAAGCGTCGTGTTGGGATCCGTGAGGCGCAGCAGGTCATGGGGGTTAACCGAACCCTTTGTCAGCTGCTGGCCAACCTTGACCTCGCTCCCGTCAGTCACGCCCGGAAGCATCTGGGCGCGGGCGCTCACCACGTACTCGCGGAAGTTGCCCTGCTGGTCATGGATCGTGAGGGTCTTGGACTGCTTGTCGCCCGCAATCTGCAAGGTGCCCGATATCTCGGCAAGGGCAGCCTGGCCTTTCGGCTTACGCGCCTCAAACAGCTCCTGGACACGAGGGAGGCCGTGCGTGATGTCCTCGCCGGCGACGCCGCCCGTGTGGAAGGTACGCATGGTCAGCTGCGTGCCCGGCTCGCCGATTGACTGAGCGGCAATGATGCCCACGGCAGTGCCGATGTTGACCGGACGCGACGTGGAGAGGTCCCAGCCATAGCACTTCTGGCACACGCCCTGGTCGGCATGGCAGGTCATGACGGTACGTATCTCGACCTCATGGATGCCCGCATCCTCGAGGGCCTTGATCTGCTCCATGGAGGAGACATATTCGCCAGCCCCCACGATGACGGTTCCCTGCGCATCGACCGCATCTTCCAAGAGGCAACGTCCGATGAGGTTCTCGTCAAGGGCACCCTTCTCGTCATAGATGGGATACGGAACGCCCATCGTGGTGCCGCAATCGATCTCGCGGATGATCACGTCTTGCGCGACGTCCACCAGACGGCGAGTCAGATACCCTGAGTCGGCCGTACGCAGAGCGGTGTCGGCGAGGCCTTTGCGGGCGCCGTGCGTCGAGATGAAGTATTCCAAAACCGACAGGCCTTCACGGAAGTTGGCCTTGATGGGGCGGTCGATGATCTCGCCTTTCGGGTCAGACATCAATCCACGCATGCCGGCCAGCTGGCGAATCTGCTTGATGTTGCCTCGAGCGCCGGAGAACGCCATCATGTAGATGGGGTTAAACTTGTCGAAGTTCTCGGCCATCGCATCGCCGACCTGCTCGTTTGCATCGTTCCAGATGTCAACGACCTGCTTGTGGCGCTCCTCTTGGCTCATGAGGCCCATCTCGTAGTCCTCGTCGATGGCATCGACCTTCGCGTCGGCTGCAGCAAGGATCTCGCCCTTGCTCGGCGGCACCGTGGCATCGTAGACCGACACCGTGACGCCAGCGCGCGTCGCATAGTGGAAGCCAGCATCCTTGAGCCCGTCAAGGATGGCGGGTATCTCGGAGAGCTCATAGTGGTTGCAGACGTCTTCGACCAGACGACTGATTTCCTTCTTGTTCATCTCGTAGTTGAGATAGGGGTAGTCGCCGGGGAACACCTTGTTGAAGGTGATGCGGCCCACGGTGGTCTCAATGCGCTCGCCCGCCCGATGGTCCTCGAACGTGCCAAAGGACGTGGCGACCTTCGCGTCTTCCGTCAGACGAACCCATATCTTGGCCTGCAGGTCCAGGTCGGCACGAGCGTCATAGGCATTCATGGCGTCATCGAAGTCGATGAAGGCGCGGCCTTCGCCCGGGAAGCCCTCGCGAGCTGCCGTGAGGTAGTACAGACCGATGATCATGTCCTGCGTCGGGACGGTGAGAGGCCGGCCATGGGCAGGTGACTTGATGTTGTTGGCGGACAGCATGAGCACACGGGCTTCGGCCTGCGCCTCAGCACCGAGCGGCACGTGGACAGCCATCTGGTCGCCGTCGAAGTCGGCGTTGAAGGCGGTGCAGACCAGCGGATGCAGCTTGATGGCCTTGCCCTCGACCAGCACCGGCTCGAAGGCCTGGATGCCCAGGCGGTGCAGGGTGGGTGCGCGGTTGAGCAGCACGGGATGTTCCGTGATGACCTCTTCGAGCACGTCCCACACATAGCTCGCGCCACGATCGACCGCACGCTTGGCGGCTTTGATGTTGGCAGCATACTCAAGCTCGACCAAGCGCTTCATGACGAAGGGCTTGAACAGCTCGAGAGCCATCTGCGAAGGAAGGCCGCATTGGTGCAGCTTGAGCTGAGGACCGACCACGATGACCGAACGGCCGGAATAGTCCACGCGCTTGCCGAGGAGGTTCTGGCGGAAACGGCCCTGCTTGCCCTTGAGCATGTCGGAGAGCGACTTCAGCGGACGGTTGCCCGGGCCCGTGACGGGGCGCCCGCGGCGGCCGTTGTCAAAGAGGCTGTCGACGGCCTCCTGGAGCATGCGCTTCTCGTTGTTGACGATGATCTCGGGAGCACCGAGGTCCAGAAGGCGCTTCAGGCGGTTGTTGCGGTTGATGACGCGGCGATAGAGGTCATTCAGGTCGGACGTCGCGAAACGGCCGCCATCGAGCTGCACCATCGGGCGCAGGTCGGGGGGAATGACCGGAATGACGTCGAGGATCATGTCCGTAGGCTTGTTTTCCGACTTCAGGAACGCGTCAACCACCTTGAGACGCTTGATGGCCTTGGCGCGCTTCTGGCCCTTGCCGTTGGCGATGGTGTCGCGCAGCTCCTCGGCCGTGGCGTCCAGATCCATGCCGTCAAGCAGGTCACGCACGGCTTCGGCGCCCATGCCGCCCTTGAAGTAGTCGCGATAGTTGAGCCGCATCTCGCGATACAGCGCCTCATCGGGGATGAGCTGCTTCGGCTCGATCTTCATGAAAGCCTCGAAGGCGTCCTGGCGCAGCGCCTTGCGCTCGTTGAACTCGTCGAAGATGTCAGCGACTTCCTCGTCGACCTCTTCAGGCGTCATGCGCTCGTCTTCATCGACATCGTCGACGAAGTCGTCGTCCTCGGGCACATAGCTGGTGGAGAGTCGTCTCGTGGCTTCGACGAGACGATCGCGCTCGGCGTCGAGTTCCTCGAGATCGGCCGCAAGCTCGTCACGCAGCTCGTCGGCGTCTTCCTCGCGAGCCTCCTTGTCGACGGAAGTCACGATTGACGAAGCGAAGTACAGGACCTTCTCCAGCTCCTTGGGAGGAATGTCCAGCAGGTATCCCAGACGGGAGGGAGATCCCTTGAAATACCAGATATGGCTCACCGGTGCGGCGAGTTCGATATGGCCCATGCGTTCGCGGCGGACCTTGGAGCGAGTGACTTCCACGCCGCAGCGTTCGCAGACGATGCCCTTGAAGCGCACGCGCTTGTACTTGCCGCAGGCGCACTCCCAGTCCTTGGTGGGGCCGAATATCTTTTCGCAGAACAAGCCGTCTTTCTCTGGCTTGAGTGTGCGGTAGTTGATGGTCTCGGGCTTCTTCACTTCGCCGCGGGACCAGCTGCGCACATCCTCGGCATTGGCGAGCGAGATGCGCAGCGCGTCGAAATTGGTGACATCGAATTCCGTCGTCATTACAGCTCCCCTCCCTCACCGATGAGGTCGTTCGTACCGTTGTCGTTCGAAACGTCGCTCATTAACTCTCCCAGTTCAGCGGCGATGTCGTCAAGCGCGCTCGCCGCGTCTTCTTCCGTCTTGCGCGCGTCGGCCGCAATGGCCTCGAACAGCGCGCGATCACCGTCGTCCTGCTTGTCGACTTCCTGCGTCACGTCGATGGTCTGGTGGTCGTGTCCCTCCAGCTCGACGTTCAGGCACAGTGACTTCATTTCCTTCACGAGGACCTTGAAGCTCTCGGGCACCTCGGCGGCAGGAATGTTCTCGCCCTTGACGATGGCCTCGTAGGACTTGACGCGTCCTGCAGTGTCGTCGGACTTCACCGTGAGGATTTCCTGCAGCACGTTGGAGGCGCCGTAGGCGTAGAGAGCCCACACTTCCATCTCGCCGAAACGCTGGCCGCCGAACTGCGCCTTGCCACCGAGCGGCTGCTGGGTGATCAGGCTGTAGGGGCCCGTCGAGCGAGCATGGATCTTGTCGTCCACCATGTGGCCGAGTTTCAGGATATAGCTCTGGCCGACTGTGATGGGCTCACGGAACTTCTCGCCCGTGCGACCGTCGTACAGCCAGGTTTTGCCCGTGCGGGACAGCTGGGGCACAAATTCATCGCGTGCCTTTTCCCCATAGCGGGCATGGTTGATGTTGAGGAGGTTGCGGTTAGCCTTCTCGATGGCGTCGGAGATTTCCTTCTCCTCAGCACCGTCGAAGACGGGCGTCGCCACATACATGGGGCCCTCCACGACCTCGTCGGTCTCTCCGCTGTCAGACCAGCCCCACTTCGCAGCCCAGCCAAGGTGGTTCTCAAGCAGCTGGCCCACGTTCATGCGGGAAGGCACGCCCAGGGGGTTCAGGATGACGTCGATCGGCGTGCCGTCAGCCAGGAAGGGCATGTCCTCGATCGGCAGCACGCGGGAGATGACGCCCTTGTTTCCGTGACGTCCGGACAGCTTGTCGCCCTGTTGCACCTTGCGCTTCTGAGCGACGTAGATGCGGACGAGCTCATTGACGCCGGGAGCCAGCTCGTCGCCAGCCTCGCGGCTGAAGCGGCTCATGGAAATGACGCGTCCGCCGGAACCATGGGGCACCTTGAGGGACGTGTCGCGCACCTCGCGGGCCTTCTCGCCGAAGATGGCGCGCAGGAGGCGCTCCTCGGCCGTGAGCTCCGTCTCGCCCTTCGGCGTGACCTTGCCCACCAAGACGTCTCCGGGGAAGACCTCGGCGCCCACGCGAATGATTCCGTCGGCGTCCAGATCGCTGATCATGTCGTCCGAGATGTTCGGTATCTCGCGGGTGATTTCCTCAGGGCCGAGCTTGGTGTCACGCGCGTCAACCTCGTATTCGGAGATGTGCACGGACGTCAGCAGGTCCTCGGACACCACGCGCTCGGACACGATGATGGCGTCCTCGTAGTTGTACCCTTCCCAGGGCATGTAGGCGACCATGAGGTTCTGGCCGAGCGCCAATTCTCCCTCGTCGCAGGACGGGCCGTCGGCCAGCACGTCGCCAGCTTCGACCTCGTCGCCCTTGCGGACGATGGGACGATGGTTGATGCAGCCGCTCTGGTTCGAGCGCTGGAACTTCGGAACGAGGTACTCGTCGTATTCGCCATCGTTGTTCAGCACGATGATGGTCTGGCCGTCGACGTAGTCAACGACGCCAGCGTTCTGGGCGACGAGGATCTCGCCGGAGTCAACGGCGATGCGATGCTCGATGCCCGTGCCCACGAGCGGGGCGGTCGGACGGAGCAAGGGCACAGCCTGACGCTGCATGTTCGATCCCATGAGGGCGCGGTTCGCGTCGTCATGCTCGAGGAACGGGATCAGGGAGGTGGCGACGGAGGTCATCTGGCGCGGCGACACGTCCATGTAGTTGACGTGCTCGGGAGAAACTTCGTCGGGCTCGCCGAATACGCCGTTCGCGTCCTTGGTGCGGCAGAGCACGCGCGCCGCCTTGATGAACTCGCCGCGCGCATCATAGGTGCCGAACTCGCGAGTCTCAAGATTGAACAGGTCGTTTGCCTGAGCGATCGTGTAGTTTTCCTCCTCGTCGGCCGTGAGGTAGTCAATGTCGTCGGTCACCTTGCCGTCGACCACGCGCCGATACGGGGTCTCGATGAACCCATAGGGATTGATGCGTGCATAGGTGGCCAGCGAGCCGATGAGGCCGATGTTCGGACCTTCAGGAGTCTCGATGGGGCACATGCGCCCATAGTGGGACGTGTGGACGTCGCGGACCTCGAAGCCTGCGCGCTCACGGGAGAGGCCGCCCGGGCCAAGGGCCGACAAGCGGCGCTTGTGGGTGATGCCGGCGGCGGGATTGGTCTGGTCCATGAACTGCGACAGCTGAGAACTTCCGAAGAATTCCTTGATAGCCGCCACGATGGGGCGGATGTTCACGAGGCTCTGCGGCGTGATCTCGTCGGGCTCCTGCATGCTCATGCGCTCGCGCACAACGCGCTCCATGCGCGACAGGCCGATGCGGAACTGGTTCTGGATGAGTTCCCCGACCGTGCGGATGCGGCGGTTGCCGAAGTGGTCGATGTCGTCCACGGCAACGTCGTCTTCGCCCTCATGCAGCGCGACGATGTATTGCATGGTCTTGATGATGTCCTCGTCGGTGAGGACAGACGCCTCGAAGTCGGGATCGAAGCCGAGCTTCTTGTTGATCTTGTAGCGGCCAACCTTTGCGAGGTCGTAACGCTGCGGGTTGAAGAACAGGCCTTCGAGCAGCGTGCGCGCAGAGTCGATGGTCGGCGGCTCGCCGGGACGGAAACGCTTGTACAGCTCGATGAGCGATTCTTCCTTCGTCGTGGCCGGGTCGCGGTCGAGCGTGCGCAGCACCATCTCGCTGTTGCCAAGAAGCTCGACGACCTCTTCGCGGGTCTCGGCCAAGCCGAGGGCGCGCACGAGCAACGTCGCGGGCTGCTTGCGCTTCCTGTCGATGCGCACCGACAGGATGTCGCGCTTGTCGGTCTCGAATTCAAGCCAGGCGCCACGGCTCGGAATGACCTTCGCGTTGTAGAGCGTCTTGTCGGACGCTTTGTCACGCTCGGAAGCGAAATAGACGCCCGGAGAGCGGACCAGCTGGGAAACGACGACGCGCTCCGTGCCGTTGATGATGAAGGTGCCGCGTGGGGTCATGAGCGGGAAGTCGCCCATGAACACGTCCTGCTCCTTGATCTCGCCGGTCTCGCGGTTGATGAAGCGAATCTCCACGAAAAGGGGCGCCTGATAGCTGACGTCCTTTTCCTTGCATTCGTCGACCGTGTACTTCGGCTCGCCAAACTCATGCCGTCCAAATTCGACGCACATGTCCTTCGTGGAGTTCTCGATGGGACTGATGTCCTTGAACGCCGCGTCGAGCCCCTCGTCCTTGAAGAACTCGAAGCTGTCCGTCTGGATGGCGATCAGGTTGGGGACGTCCATGACGTCCGGAATCTTCGCGAAGCTTCTACGATTTCTGTAAAGGCTGGTGGGACGGATCGTTTTTCCTTGAACCACGAGGCTTTTCCTCCTTCATGAGCATCCGCATTTCTGCGAAAAAGTCGCAAGTTCTAAAAATAGTAGTGTTGTCAAGCCGAGTCAAGAAAAATTTTTACGAACTGTGGAAGTTTCCTGTTGATTGAGCAATCTATCAGGATGTATCACAGAAAAGAAAAATGTCCTCGAGATCACTCCCGGGGACATTTCATCGACTTTGCGCGCCGTTTAGCTCTTTTCCAAACGGAAGGTGCCGCTTGCCAAGTCGACGTCGATGGACGACCCTCCCTGCCCGTAGACATAGAGGGAGCCGTTTTGGGTCATGGGAAAGGTGGTCTCGAATGAACCCGACGCCTTGTCGACCCGTGCCGTGAAGCCCTCGTTGTCCGGAAGGAGCAGCGAGACGTTCCCGCTTGCCACATCGACGTCGACGGAGCGCGGGCAGGCACCCTCACACGTGATACGGCTTTCGCCCGATGCCGTACGAAGGCGCACGCTCTCCTCAAACCTCCCGCTGACGAACGCCTTGCCGCTTGCGACGTCCACCGAGAATTCCCGCGCAGACAGGTCGTCCGCATCGACCTCTCCCGAGGCAAGCCTGATGTCAAGCGCGTCGCAGTCGATTCCCTGCATGCTGTAGCGGCCCGAAGCCCCGTCGATGGACACCGTGCCAAGATCCGCCGCCCGAGACTGGGGGATGCGCACCTCCAGATCCTTCTTGTCCAGCATGAAGCAGGAGAACCACGTGCCATAGTCGACCTTGAGCGTGTCCCCCGACGCATCCCAGCGCATCTGCTGCGACTTCGTCACGCCCCGCGCTGCCGTTTCCACCAATTCTATGGCACCGTCGGTCTCAGCGTCGTCAACCACCGACACGGTCACCGATCCGGCGGCCCAGGCGATGGAAAGGTTCCTGATGCCCGCCGCGTCGACGCTCGCGTCGCCGGCTTCGGCGGTGCCATCGAACGAAAGGCCCCGAAGCGTGCAGCCGGCAACGCCCCCAAAGCCAACCGCGCCAATCAGGAGAAGGCCAAACAGGAGGATGAGCGCAATCTTGACATAGGATGCGCCAGTCAGCTTCGTCATGTCGGCCCTCTCCTAGCGGCGATCGGGGTGATCGGCCCGATAGTTCGGATCGTTCACGACGACATGCGCTATCCAGTAATAGAGCGGGATGGTGAGGAAGATGACCCACGCAGGATGCCAGGCATCGAAGAGGAAGCCGAAGAGCAGGAACAAGATGACGCAGAGCACCGGGTACGGAAACGTCAACCAAGGATTGTTCCGCCGGCGACGCCCCTCACGATCCTGTTCCTGCAAGGGCCGCCCCTCGACGGGGGCAGGCTGAGACGGCGCAGGAGGCCTGAAGCCGTCATACGAAGGCGATTGCGGTGCAGGGGGGACGGCGGCGTAGACGGGAGGTGGAACCGAGGCGGCGGTTCGCGCACGATCCTGCTGCTCGAAGCTCACATCCTCGGCGATGTCGGCCTCCACGCTCACCAACTCGTCAAGCGTCACCCCATAAAGCCGGGCAAGCGCGATGAGGTTGCCCGTGTCGGGAGACGATTCGGCGCGTTCCCACTTTGACACCGCCTGGCGCGACAGGCCCAGCTGGGCTGCAAGCTCCTCCTGGCTGTATCCCTTCTCACGCCGCATCTCGGCCAAGCGCTGGGCAATTTCGACATTCATGCACGATCCCTTCTTCGGTGTTGCGACCATGGAAGCCTCTTTCTTCACGATGCTCAGCCTACGGTTGCACGCATGGTTGCGCCAGCATGTCTGGTAACCATTTCATGCAACCATCGGTTGCCCCGCTCCAAAGAAGGGGGCCTTCCTGCAAACAGACCGAATCGGCATCATCTGCCAAAACGAGAATACCGGGGAACAGAAGACGAAGTCAAGACGAGGGTGCAGGGGTGCACGGGATGTTTTCAAGATGACGGGAACTCGAAACCAGGCACGACCGCAAAAGCCGACCCAAGGGAAACGGCAGGCGCCGATCGATCACGACGCGTCGTCGCGCAAGGCTTTCAGCTTGGCGAGCGTCTCGGAATCGATGCGGCCGGAGACGGTGTTTTTCCCAGCCGTCTTTGGCGTATTGTCCAAGCGGACGTCCTCATAGTACATGCCCATTTCATGAGAGAAGCCGTTGGCGCTCATGCGATCGACCCCGAACCCGAACACGGTGTCCTGGATGGTGGCGTCGCTGGTGACGACAAGCACCTCGATACGCCGCTCCCGAGCATCATGGGCCAGCTTCTCGATGACCTTGTCAGCCGATTGGCCCGCCGGCGAGAACATGATGCGCACGCCGCCAACCGATTCCGTCTCACCCGTGGACAGCGCATTCTGCGCGCCGTCGAAAACGATGATGGCATGCCAGTCGTGACCTGCGTAGTTCACGACGTCGTTGATGAGTGTCTCCCGTGCCGTGTTGAATGCGTCGTCCGTGTAATCGGGCACCGGAATCTGACGGTAGCGATCGCCCGAGCGCAGCACGTTGTACCCGTCTACGATAAGGAGCTTTTCCCTTTGGCGTGCCATGGCGAGACCACCCGTCCTACCGGTTTTGCCTGAGCCACTCGTACATGCACGCCGTCGACGCCTGCGCGACGTTCAGGGAGCCAATGGCTCCTTCGAGCGGCAGCTTCACCAAGAAATCGCAGCTCTCCTGGACAACACGAGACAGACCCTCCGCCTCGTTGCCCATGACGAGCGCGATCTTGCCCTTGAGGTTGGCGTCCCAAATGTCGCCCGACGCATGCTCGCTGGCGCCGGCGATCCAGAAGTCACGCTCCTTGAGACGGGCCATGACCTGCACGAGGTTGGGAACCCGTGCCACGGGAAGATGGAGGATTGCCCCCGCCGAGCTCTTGTATGTCGACGTTTCCACCTGGGCGCTCCGCTTGTTGGGAATCACCAGGCCGCATGCGCCCACAGCCTCAGCGCTACGCGCCACAGCACCCAGATTGCCCGCATCGGTGATGTGGTCAAGAATGACGACGAGCGCACGGCCGCCGTGCTCGTCGGCGTAGGCTGTCGCCGCGCGTTCGATATCCCCGATGCCGACATAGGCAAAGGGCTTGGTTTCCGCGATGACGCCCTGATGGCTGCCATGGTCCGATCGCTCGTCCAGCCACTTGCGCGGAACGAACTTCACCTCGACCTCAAAGTGCTTTGCTTTACGGATGATGTCCTCGACCAAACCGTCGCGCTTCGCATTATCGGCCAGCAACACTCGCTTGAGGGGGACACCGGTGCGCAACGCCTCCACAACGGGGCGTTTGCCTTCGATGAAATCTGCCATGTCGTCCTATCGCTTCCTCCCGCGAGCCCCAGCACCCCTTCAGGACATCAGGAGAACGCGCGTTTCGTCATATCATTCATACCATTATGGCAGACGAAGGCGGTCGACAACGTCCCGATGCCCATTTCCAGGGTTTCGCCATGAATCCCTCGCGACGGGGCTCCTCGTCAGGCAATGCCCTCAGACAACATCCTCGCATGAGCAGACAGCACGCTTTCCGCAAGCGCGGTCAATCCGTTGAAATAGCCGTGCGGGCACGCCTCGGCCACACGTGCCTTGAAGGCGCCTATCCAGCGTTGGGGGTGATTCTCGACGAAGGCCCCGACAGCCTCCGCCTCGCCCCCCCCCACCGTCCGCCAAACGGCCGCATTGCACGGACAAGTACAGGAGCTCGATCCCCATATGGTCCTCATACTGACGGTTCTCATTGGAAATCTCCAGGCCCGCTTCACGCAGCAGCTGGCGCATGTCGAAAGTCGCTTCTCCAAAGCCCACCGTGACGCGTTCGTGCCGATACAGGGTTTCCCAGGGGGGTGCGGCAGGAGAAGGGGGGCCGACGAAGAGGTGCGTGTATTCCACGGCAGCACGTTGAACCGCCTCGTCGTGGGACAAGGATGCCATCACGTCCGCATAATGCGAGCAGGCCTCGATGCATTTCCTGACGGCATCGTCGCCAAAGTCGGGAAACTCTTCCCAGAACGCGAGGTCAAGACCCACCGGGAGCGTTTGAGTCATAGGTTTCAGGAACGAGTTTCCCATGAACCCGTACACTTCCGAAAACGCACGCCAGGGAATGGCCACAGACATGGAAACTCCTTCGAACAAGGTGCACGAGGCACCGTTTATCAAGACGAGGCCAAGAAGAGCGGGAACCGGGCCAGACCCGGACGGCCACAAGCCGCGTGCAGCGGCTGCGACCGTCCGGCGAAAGACGGCATCACGCCGGCGAGGCAGCCAGCTCGTCGTCCTTTTTCCCCTCGGCCACGGCGGAAGGCGAGTCGCCCGGAAGCAGCTTCTTGGCCATGACCATGAACGCCAATGCCCCCAGCGAGACAACGCCCACAACCACCGCGATTTCCACCATCGTGGGAGCATACGCCCCGACAAGCGCCCAGATATCGGATCCCGACGCATGGACCGAGGCGCTCGAGCCGCTGGAGATGCCCGGTGCGCCATACACGTTGGGCACCGTGAACGAAGTCAGCAGGAGCCACACGCGCTTGAAGAACACACCGACGACCACGCAGACGCTGGCAAACACGACCAAGCCCGTCCGCTGCCGATTCTTCGCGAACACCAGAATGCAGAACGGGATCAGCAGTCCGATGACGATCTCGAACCAGAAGAACGGCGCGGTCACCCCCGACGTCATGATGGCGAGCGTGTCCGCCCCCGCGGCACCGGGGTAGGCCATGGTCAATACCTCGCACCCGATGAAGAAAGCGTCCACGGCAATGCACACGGCCAGCAGACCCGCCAGGTTGGCGATGAGCTTTCGGTCCGTCTTGAACACGCCGGACTTGTTCAGCCCGGCCAGCACCACCAGCAGCAGGGCCAGGCCCGAATCCATGGCCGAAGCCACGAACAGCGGGGCCATGATGGCCGAGTACCATCCTTCACGCGCGATCTGCAAGCCGAAGATCCACGCCGTCACCGAATGGACCAGAATGGCCACCGGCAGGGCAAAGCGAGAAATGACGGCGACCACCCGGGGATTCGCCCGCTTTGACTTCATGAAATACAGGTAGAGGACGTTGATGGCCAGATAGCAGGTAATGACGCAGATGTCCCAGAACAGGGGGGATATCGGATTGGGGCCCGTGGCGATACGCCATACCCGCTGCAGGCCGCCCAAGTCAATGAGCACGAACATGCCCGCAAGGCAGATGCACACCGTCGACAGGATGACGGCGGGCAGCGCGACCTTCTTGTACTCGGCGACGTGGAACACCGTGGCTGAAGACGCCACGATCAGTCCGCCTGCCGAGAGGCCGACGAAGAACATGAAGCACGTGATGTACAGGCCCCACGACGTACCATTGCTCATGCCGGTCACGCCAAGGCCATTGGCCAGCTGATAGACCCATGCGACCACTCCCACGAGCGCCAACGCCCCAAGAATGCCAGCGGTCACTTTGAATTTCGTTGTCATGCAATATCCTTTCTCGCAGGTTCCGTCAAAGTCAGCGAGAGGCGTCGAGACTGCCTGAAGGGCCCGCTTCGCGGCCAAGCGTGCTTCGCACGTGAAGGCAAGCGAACAAGGGTCGAGGTCGGGCACATCGACGCATCGCGCCGTCGAGCTGTTCCGTCGGCCGACAGGCCGGCGGAACGCCTAGTTGAAATAATGGACCTGCGGGCGCGTGCCCTGTTCCTCAAGGAGAACGCCGGCCTTGTGATCAAGGATTGTCCGAGAGATCGTGCTGTCCGGATCGTCAAGGTCGCCAAACGTGCGCGCCCGGGTGGGGCAGCATACGACGCACATCGGCTCGTCCTCACGGTCAGTGCGCTCTTTGCACAGCGTGCATTTCTCCACCACGCCGCGCGGCCTCACCGGAACGTCCTTGTCGCCATAGTTGAAATCAGGATCGCGTGCCGGCTCGCTCCAGTTGAAGACGCGGGCGTTGTAGGGACAGGCCGCCATGCACATGCGGCATCCGATGCATTTGTCGTAATCGACCTCGACCCGTCCTTTCTCGTCCTTGTAGGTGGCACCGGTCGGGCACACGCGCTGGCACGCCGGATTCTCGCAGTGCTGGCACGCGATGGGAAGGTAGGTGCGGGTGAGGTTGGGGAATTCTCCCTGTGCCCCATCGATCGAATCGCATCCTTCGGTGAGCACGCGGTTCCAATGCATGCCCATCGGCACGTTGTTCTGCATCTTGCACGCATTGGCGCAGGTTTGACATCCGATGCAACGGTCAAGGTTGATTGCAAGTGCTAGTTTCGTCATGATGGCCCACCTACGCTTTCTTCACTTCGACAAGGGTGTCGTTGTAGGGAATCTGGGGCCCGAACGTCAACTTGTAGGCACGCTCTTGACGATGCGCGTTCGTCACGTTCTGCAGGAAGCCCTCCTTGTAGTAATGGTTGTAGGTGGTCTCGGCCATGAACAGCGTTCCCTGTTGGATGCCCGCGTTAACCACGGCACGGCAGACGAAACTGCCCCGGCCGTTGAACACCTCGACGTCATCTCCGTCGGCTATGCCGCGCGCCGCCGCATCTTCGCTGCTCATGTCGATATGTGGACCATAGTATTCCTGCAACCATGATGAGGCGCTGTAGTAGGCATGAATGCGGAAGCGCGTCTTCCCCTGCATGAACACGAGCGGATACTGCTCCTTGGCCGCATTCTCGTCGTATGCTTCGTTTGGATTCTCGTAGTGCGGAAATGCTTGGCCGTCCTCGAGGAGATTCTCGTAATACAGCTCCATCTTCGTCGTCGGCGTCGCATACACCTGCTCGCGATGGCCGGCAAGCTGCTCTTCGGATCCCACCAACCGCATGACGCCCTGGTTGTTCTGAAGCGCCTCGAAGGTGATGCCCTCCATGTTGTCGCTCACTTCGGACAGCATATGGCGGGCGAGCTCCTCATACGTTTCGGGAAGGTAGCCGTCATATCCCCATTCTTTCGCGAGCAGCCTCTCGATCTGGAGGTCGCTTTTGCTCTCGAAGAGGGGGTCGATCACCTTCTGGCCAAGGACGATGTAGTTCTTGCTGTCCCTGACGACGGTCACGTCCTCCTCGCTTTCGAATTTCGTGCAGGCAGGAAGGACGATGTCCGCATAATCGACGGCAGAAGAATGATAGATGTCGCATATGGCGAAGAAGTCCAGGCCCTTCACCCACTCCAGCATCCTGTTGGCATCAGCAGCTTCCAACGTGAACGCGTCGCCGAAGGTCAGAGCCACATGCACATTGTTGTCCGTGTAGGGCATGTCGTACAGGGCGAGCCCCGTGTCGCCCGGCACGAACTCTTCCGGAAGCGACCACGCCTTCATCTCTCCGGCATGAAACGCGCCGCCGGCCCCATAAAATCCCGTGCCGGTCCCCTCTTTGCCGTAGTTGCCCGTGAGGGCGGTGACGACGGCAAGGGCATGCCCGAGAATATCCGCGTTCGTGTACTTGTCAGGACCGCCCAGACCGAAGTTGATGATGGCAGGACCGCCGTTGGCATACCGGTCGGCAAGGCCCTCGATGACCTCCTCGTCGAGGCCTGTCGTCTCGCTCGCCCATGCAAGGGTGTAGGGGGCCATCTGCTTCCTCAGCATGTCGAACTCCGTGACCGCTCGAGTTCCTTCAATGGCGTGCGATCCCTCGAGCGCAGGGACAATGCCCTCCTCGTCACAGTATGCGGCCGCCGCGGCAGCAACGTTCCACACGAGGGGAACCTTCACCTCAGCCGCCTCGCCGGTCACCTCGTCGACGACCTCCTCGGTCTTGCCCAGGACGACCCCCGTCTTCTCGTCAACCAGGAACGGCATGGACGTGTTCGCGACCATGAACTCCTCGTCGTACCACGCGCGGTCGAGTATGCACTGGATCATGCCCAAGACCAGCGCGGCGTCTGCGCCTGGCTTCACGGGAATCCACTGGTGCGACTTCGAGGCAGTGGGACTGAACCGGGGATCGATCGTGATGACCGTGGCCCCCGCCTCTTTCGCCTCGAAAAGCGCTTTCGACCAGGTTATGCCACTTTCAAGCAGATTGTTCCCCAGATTGATGATGGTTGACGCCTTCGACCATTCCGCCATGGAATTGGAAGGCAGGAAGGCGAACGCTCCGACGCCGGGATCAAACCCGTTTGCCTGCCCGCGGTCGAGACCCCATTTGCTGCCCGTGTCAGCATGCAGCAGGGCCGGCAAGAACTCGAACCCGTGGGCAACGCTCGCCTCGGTCGACTTCCGGAAGAAGAAGGCGCTCTCGCCATACTTCTCCTGCGCCTCCTTGACGGCATCGGCGATGGTCGTGATGGCTTCATCCCAGGTGATTGCTTCAAAGATGCCTTCACCGCGCTCGCCGACGCGCCTCAGGGGCGTCTGGATGCGATCGATGCTGTACACATGCTGCACTTCCGATATGCCACGCAGGCATATCCGGCGGTCGTCTTTGTCGATCGCATCGTTCGGCTCGATCAGAACCAAGCGTCCATCGCGGGCCGTGCATTTGAGACAGCATCCGCTCAGGCAATGGAATTGGTGGCAGAGATACGCCACATGCTCCTCTGGTTCGGCATGCGCCTGCAACGGCGCAAGCCACTCGTCTGCAGTCAGCATCCCCGCTGCCCCCACCAAGCCGAATGTTCCGGCGGCAGCGCCAGATGCTTTGAGAAAACTCCTCCGCGTCAGTCCGCTCTGCGGACTACTCGCTCCCGACATGTCTCCTCCTTCAAGATTGCGTCAGGGTACCCCCGCGTTATCCCCCTACAGCGCATCCGACCGCCCGCCGCTTTCACGCGGCTGACAGAACCGGTCGCCCCCGTGGCACAACTCGTGCGGGGATACCTCTCTTATCCCAATCGAGAATTGGCCAAATCTCACTGCCTGCACTATAGAGAATTATCCTATGACAATCAAGGATTGTCATAGGATAATTTTGCCAATCATTATTCTATCTTTAGATAATTGCCGTAATGGCAGGCTGAGGATCTGTTCGCAAGGCTCGCCCGCCCATCTCAAGCAACAAAATACGTACAAATGTTTCACGTGAAACATCGGGGGCCTTCGCTGTTTCCGGCGGTCCGCCAGGGTGCCGTGCGGCACCTGGCTCCCCCGTCCTCAAACAGGCCGCGCCATGCCGCGGCGGGCGGCGCTGGATGCGGGAGGAGACGGCGAAGGGCCGACATTGAAAGCCCTTGGTGCCGATGAACGGCCTATCGGCGAGAGCCCTTCCGCGTACGCGCGCGGAAACCTCCAGGACGGCGGCGCAGGGTGGGGCAAGACCGTCCCGGCCTCAAAGGATCCCCCTAGTGTCCCCCAGCAGCCTTCCTCAACGCATCTTTTCCCGCATCGCCCAACACGTCGCCAAAGCCCTCGCTGAACGAGCTGGGGATGACAACGGTGCCGCCCGTCTCGCGAACGCTCTCGTAGAGAAGATGCATGGCTCGCAGGCGCAGGGCGGCATCGTTCTTCGCATAGGTGTCGCCCATGTCGTCCATCATGTCGCAGATGTCCTGTTCGGCCTCCATGAGGATGATGCGAGCCTTCTTGCGCTGTTCCGCCTGCGCCTCAAGCGACATGACATCCTGCAGCTCCTTTGGCAGCAGGATGTCACGAACCTCCACCGAGAGTATGGTGATGCCCCACGGGGACACCTTGTCCTCAAGGGCACGCTTGAGCTCGCGATCCAATTGATCGCGCCGTATGGCCACCTCGGCCGCACCGGCCCGACCGATGGCGTCACGCAGCGCCGTCTGGGCCGCAAGCTCCACCGCGCGGGTGAAGTCACCCACTTCCGTGCAGGCCGCCTTGGCATCCCACACCATCCAGAACAGCACGGCGTTCACATTCATCGGAACGAGATCTGCCGTCAGCGTCTCCTCGGCGCCAAATGAGGTCACCCGCACGCGCGCGTCCACGCGCATGGTGTTCTGCTCGATGACAGGCAGCGTCCAGAACAGGCCGGGGCCCGACACGCGATTGAATTTCCCCAGACGCAGCACGACGACCTTCTCCCACTGCTGCGCGATGTGCGCCGACATCGTGGCAAGAAGCGCAACCACGAGCGCGCACCCGATGCCGACAACGCCTATCTCGCCAGCCACCAGCCAGGCAATGCCGAGCACGGCGCAGAAGGCGACCAGGAAGAGCACCGCCGAGAACAGGACGACCCCCGTGTTCGAGGCGCGTTCGCCGACGATCTCCGTGGCTGCATCGGGAACGACGCGGAAAGGACGGCTTCCGCCGCCTGCCCGAGCGGCCGAATGGGAGTCTGATAGGCTTCCCTTGCCTCGCTTGCGTTTTTCTGTCATGTCCATCACGCTCCCGTCCGTTCCTTCCTCGACCCACCGCGGACATCAACGGGGACGATGCGGCCCGCACCTGGCGCAACCTGCGGTTCCATGCCCTCGTCGATCTTGATCTGCTTGATCTTCTTTGCCATGCATTTCTGCACGTCGTCAAGGGACAGCCCCAACTCGCGACAGGCCGTCACGCAATCGTCCAAGACGCCGTCGATCTCGTTGGTATACTCCTCGTCAACCTCGGTGTCGAGGTCACGCACAAACACGCCACGGCCCCTCGTCGACTCCAGATACCCATCGGAAACCAGACTCAAATAGGCCTTGTTGACCGTGTTGTAGTTGATTGATATGTCGGACGCCAAGCCCCGAACCGTCGGCAGCTGATCCCCCGGCTTGAAATATCCCGAGTTGATGAGATAGACGAGCCGCTGGCGCAGCTGAACCCACAGAGGCACGTCGCTTGTCGTGTCGATCTCAAACGGAAACATCGTCCAACCTGCCATCCTGTCGCCCAATAGACCTTCATTTCCCCAATCGCCCCGCACCTTCTGCCCCGCCTCCACGCCTGCAGGCCCGCCGCCGGCCAAGACCACGCCGCGGCATGACGCGTCCTGCTGCCATGCCATCGCGCGCACCGCGTTGCCGTCAGGCAAACGGTCCCGCCATGAGCACGGGATGCATGCCCGCCCCCATCACGCAGAAGCGCATGACAAAGCCTCCGACAAGCACGCAGGCAGCTGCAGCGACGGCCAGAAGCGGCATCGGTCGCCGAGCGTGCGCAAGCGCAAGGTCAAGCATAAGCGGGAGTGCGAGGCCCACGCCCACAAACCCACCCCAAAACAGCCAGGAGTCGGGTCCTGCCACCAATGTCCAGACCGAAGCCTCAAGGGCCTGGGCCGTGCCAGCCATCCCGTTCTCGGCGCCCGGAACCACGGCCGGTGCCGTGACGATGAGGAGAGCCACGGCGGCCGCCTCGAGCGCCACGGTCAAGACGTCAACCGCCGCAAGCCGCCGCAACACCGCCCCAAACACCGATGCCGCTCCGGTGAATTGCGCCATTCCCAGCGCCAACGCGATGCCGCACGACAGCGACGACAGCACGAACAGCACCGGCAGCCAGGGCGTCGCCCATAGCGGAATGGCATCGAGGCTCTGCAGCAGCAGCCCCGTGTACACCATGACCACCAGAGCCACCGCAAGGGCGAAGGCGCCCAGCATGCGGACCACAAACAGGCCAAGCCGGATCAGCCCAGCCCACACGCATGCCAAGGCCAGCGCAAGGGCCGCACAAAGGGCAAGAGCCCAGGTACCCAGGGCGATGAACGACCCCGTCGGATACATGAGCAGCAACAACACGCGATCAGCGCGGCCCACGTCAGCCAACAGGCACACGATGCCCAAGGCGAGCACGGCCAAGGAGACCGCATACCCCGCACCGATCAGACGGCGATATGCCCAAGGGGCATCGACCACCCATCGGCCGCCCGCGCCGCGACGGCGCGGCGCCCTGGCAGCGACCAGCTCAGTGGGAGCGCTCAAAGCCAAAAGCGTCATCACCAGACACAAACCCGCACCTGCACCCCCGAGAAACAGATAACACACAATGAGCGTCCCGAACACCGCGCCACCCCCTCCCCCGAAGACAGCTGCCCCGCCATGGATGGCGCCGCAGCATAAGACACCGGCCACGCCTCCACGAACATGAAATTATCCTAAGACAATCATTCCGCCCATTGTAGGGGAAAACAGCAAAAAGCGCACCTGTTTCCTGGCTGTCACGAACGGACGGTCCGATGATGCCGCAATGGCGGCACCATCTCCCCGAAAAACCCTCGCCGACAGCGACGCTCCACGTCCCCAAAGATCGCGGGTCCCGAGTCTCGGGTCTCGGCCGGTATCGGTTGCCCGATGTCCGACGCCGTCAAATGCCTACATGAAATCAAGATGCCAGGTCGCACGCCGAAACTCACCGTCAGTGATGACACCGAGGCCAGCCTCCTGCCGCTTGGCCACCACATCGCGGATGGCGACGTCCTCCACATCCAGGAACAAGACGGAAAGCGCCTCAACCGGCACAGCCCCCGTGCATGATTGCGGAAGGACCCTCCCGCACAAACAGCGACGCTACTTTCGCTTCCTTTTCGACGTGCGTCGCCGGCGGACGTCTCCCCGCAGAAAAAGCCCGGTCGCAAGCCGTTCCAACGACCCAACTCCCCGACTGACCCGTGGGGTCAAATCGGGTCCGCAACTGGTTTTCCAGTCGAAGTAGACGCTGAGATAGCGCAGGAACACCACCGACAAAACGCAGACGGCGCCCGCGATGGCCACGGGACAGCCAAAGAACGCCAAGATGACGAAGGCGAACGATCCCGCCAGACCGGCAACTGCATAATAATTTGACTGTTGAAAGATGCCCGGCGTCTCGCCCACGCATATGTCGCGCAGCGCGCCGCCGCCCACCGCCGTGATGGCGCCCAGGATGACGGAGATGACAATGCCCTGATCGCAGGCAAAGGCTTTGCTGGCCCCGGCAAGCGCGAACAGGCCGACCGACACGGAATCGGCAAAGAACACGGTGGCGTCGAGGTGCCGGAACAGGCCCCTGAAATAGAACACGAACCCGCACAGCGCGATGCAGATCAGAATGAGGTCAGGGTGAGAGGTGAAGTACATGCCCCGATCCTGCAACAGCACGTCACGAATGATGCCGCCGCCGTATCCCGCCACCAGCCCGAGCACGACCGTGCCGATGATGTCGAGCTTTCGGTCGCACGCGAACAGGGCCCCGGTCAGGACGCCGACGAGAACGGAAAAATAATCGATGCCCCATGGCACCGTGAGCACCTGTCCTTCAGAGAAAGCGGCTTCCACGAGCCCCGTGACATCCATGCGAGCCTTTCAGACGATGTTCCCTGCAGCCCCTTCATGAGCCCGCTGGGATTATACCGTCCCCTCCGCCCAAAGTCGCCCCAAACGCTACAGCGCTGTGCCTTTCGCCGGAACTTTGAGCCGAGACGTCTCGATGCCCTCAAGCCCGAGCAGGGTTATCTTGTTAGCCAGACCGCCCGCATATCCCGTCAGGCTTCCCCCCGCTCCCACAACGCGATGGCAAGGCAGGATGATCGAAATGGGGTTATGTCCCACCGCGCCGCCCACTGCCCGTGCCGAAGCGGGCGAGCCGGTCTGTTCCGACATGCGTCGAGCCAGATCGCCATAGGTCGTCAATTGGCCGTACGGAATCTCCGCAAGAAGGCGCCAGACATTGCGGCGAAACGCTGATCCGCGCGGGTCGACGGGCGGCAATGGGCCGGGATCAGAGCCCTCGAAGTAGCGCGAGAGCCAGGCGCGGACCTCAATTAAGACCGGCAGGTCGGGGCGTTGCTCGGCATCGTCAAGCGTCGCCTCGAAATACTTTTGCCCCTCAAGCCACAACCCGATCACGGCATCGCCGTCACTCGCGACGGTGATGCGCCCGACCGGTGAGTCAAGCGTGTCTTTATAGTCCATTGGTTCGTCCTTTCGGTTGGCCGCATGCCTATGAAACCACATCGAGTTTCAATGCGCTAGCCATTTTCGGACCAGAATGCGAGCCTGCCAATCATGTTCCCTGCTTCCCTTCTCCTTGCCAGATAATCTTGTCGTGCATTTAGCCTTTCCAAGCACAAAAATCGCCGGTTATTGCATCCTGCGCAAAGGGTCGGGCACCCTCGGATTCTTCGAGCAGGCGTTATGTGGTTGACCTCTCGATAGCTTGCGCCGCCATGCTCTCTGGTCGCATGAAACTTGCAATAATCGGCGATTTTTGTGCCGAGGACAGGTCTGAGCGTGTAAAACGCAACTGACCCACATCCCTGACGGCGTCCCCGAGGCACGCGGCCGATGCGGCACGGAGACGCATTCGGCACGGACCTCGAGAGAAGCGGTGTGGGGGGGGTTGCGCAGTGACGGGGCATGGAAAGCGCAGGCCGCAGGCTCGGAGCTTCTTGACGCCTTATGAAGAGGGGGAGAACTTGTGGAGAATCGCGCACAAACAACGCCTTTTAAAAGATTCGCGACCCATTCTGACATGAAATGCGGCATACTATGAGGTCGCTTCACACGAAATTCTTTCTCGCATCTCAACGTTCTTAGAGGTTTGCCTAGCGTGCACGCGGAAAGCGGCTCATGTCAAGCGCAGGCACCGTGCAATAAGGCACGTGCAGACCCGAAGAGAACGGAATACCATGCAAACGAACTTTGCCGACCTCGGCTTGTCCGAGGCCGCCCTCCGCGCTGTCGACCGTCTTGGCTTTGAGCAGGCTACGCCTGTTCAGGCAGCCACCATCCCCCTGATCCTCGAGGGGCGTGACGTCGTCGCCGGAGCCAGCACCGGAACCGGAAAAACAGCCGCGTTCCTCCTGCCCACCATGGCGAACATGGCTGGCACGAAAAAGGCGGGGCGCAAACCCCGCATGCTCGTCGTGAGCCCCACCCGCGAACTCGCACAGCAGATCGCGCGGACCTGCATGCAGATCGCAAAGACCACGGGACAATACGTCACCACCGTGTTCGGAGGATCCTCATACACTCCCCAGATCAAGGATCTCAAACGTGGCACCGACATCCTCATTGCCACGCCTGGACGACTGAATGACCTCATCGACCGCGGCGTCGCCAAGTTGGGAGAGGTCGAGGTGCTCGTGCTCGACGAGGCTGACCGCATGCTGGACATGGGCTTTCTGCCCGACATGAAAAAGATCATAGCCATCACGCCCGAAACGCGCCAGACGCTGCTGTTTTCCGCCACCATCGACCACACCATCATGAACAGCATAGGAACGCTGCTCAAGGATCCTGCGCTTGTCGAGATCGCCCACAAGGGCGAGACGGCCAAGACGGTCGAGCAGTTCGTCATGCCCATCGCGCATCGGAACAAGCCAGAACTCCTCCGCGCCGTGCTTGACGAGAAGGGCAGCGACCGCGTCATCGTGTTTGCGCGGACGAAGCATCGCACCGAGGAGTGCATGGAGATGCTGCGCGACAACGGCTACAGCGCCGAGTCCATCCATTCCGACAAGTCACAAGGCCAGCGCCGCAAGGCCCTTGAGAACTTCCGGCGTGGCCGCACGTCCATCCTCGTGGCCACCGACGTGCTGGCACGCGGGATCGACGTGGCCGACGTCGACCACGTCATCAACCTCGACCTCCCCGACTGCCCCGAAGACTACGTGCACCGCATCGGGCGCACGGGCCGCGCGGGCGAGAGCGGCTACGCCATCTCATTCGTGAGCAGAGAGACCCGCAACACGCTGCGAGACATCGAGAAGCTCATCGGGAAAGAAATCCCCTTCATGGAGCTGGAAACCTATGAGCTCGATCAAAGCGTCCTGACCAAGCAGAACAAGGGCAAGCGCTACGGAGGGGCCAACAAGCACAACGGCTCCGGCAGCCGTCCCAAAGGCTCATGGAACGGCTCCAAGCGGCCTTACGAAGGAAAGCGTTCCGGCGATGCGAGCCGTCAGGGCGGCAGCGACGCCAAGGAGCGGGGATTCTCGCAGCGCTCTGAGGGCGGCAAGAGGCCGGGCGACTTCAACCGCAAACCAGCCCGTGACGGCAGGCCCCAGGGCGACCGTGACCATGCCCGCTCGGGAGCGCAAGGCGAAAACAGGCGCTCATTCGAGAAATCAGATCGTCGCGAGGGATCGTCAAACTATTCCAACGCTGCGAAGCGCGCGGCATCGTCGAAGAAGACCGACGATCGATCGAGCAAGCCCAAGAAGCAGCACAGCAAAAACGATCAAAGCACCTACAACTACAGCCGCTTCGCCTAAGATTCCGGCAGCGCATCGCTGACGGAACGCTCAAGGCTTCGAACACACGAAGGGCGCCGGATTTCCGGCGCCCTTCGTGTGTTCGCATGGACGGACATCACGCCGCAGCTCGCTTTGCAGCGCGGCGCAAACCTCTCGACCTACTTTGCCTCGACATCAATCGGCTGTGACGGATCTTGCGAGCGAGACCGTTTCCGCCACCAATGCGAAAGGCTGTGAACGAGCCATTCGACCAAGGGAATAGTCAGAAACGCGGCCCACGCCGGGTGCCATTCGTTCAGAACGAACGCCATATAGCAAAACCAAACAACCACGCCGATGGGATACACGCCAGCAACAAGGGGAGCAAGGCGGCGACGTGCAATGGCATGGCCAAGCATATAATAGACGGGGATGCTGAAGAACAGGAACAGGCCCATCCCCCAGGCATCGGCGAACACGCCCAAAAGCACATAGGCAAGGATGACCGCCAAGGGATAGGGAAACTTCATCCAGAGCGTCTCGAACCGGCTCATGCGATGGCTCCACCAGGGAGTCCCAGCACTTCTACCGCGTGCGCGCACATCCTCCACCGTTTCAAAATGTTCTCCATTGGCCGAGAAACCGTAGGGCATGTCCGCGTGGCTGCCGGAGCTGTCTTCGTCCTCCGCGCAGCTTTCGGAATCGCCACACGAACGATCCTTGACATGGATGCCCTCCCACCCCAGGTGGACTTCCTCACCCTTTTTGTTATCCCTTACATGAACCCCGTCACGCCAGGAAATATGCACATAGTCCTCGCCGTCGAGCACATGTATGCCGCCGAAGCCGATATGGACCTTCTTATCCGCTTCGTCAGATTCGGCTCCCTGCGGCTGGCCCGCTTGGAAGTCAACGTCATCCGCCGTCTCAGAGCGACCCGACGTTTCGGCTTCGGTCCACCCTTCGGGCCTTTCTTCGTCCGCAGATCCAAATCCTCCCCGATCAGCATCATGCCCCGCGTCCTCCTCGGCATAGAGAAGCTCGTCGAGCGAGACCCCATACAGCTGCGCCAGCGCGATGAGGTTATCGGTGTCCGGAGACGATTCCGAACGCTCCCATTTCGACACGGCTTGGCGCGACACGCCCAGTTGCTCGGCCAAGGCCTCCTGCGAAAGCCCTGCCTGCTTCCGACGTACCGCCAGGCGTTGTGCGATCTCCACGTTCATGCTCTGTGCCCTTTCTCGTTCCATCCATCATAGCGTACCCAAAAGCCTACGGTAGCGAAAAACGAGGAGCGACCAATTCCAGTTTGAATTTTCCGCAACTTTGAGTTGCGAATCATTTGAACTGGTATTATGCAAAAATTTGCACGGCATTACCTCAAGGTTATCGCCGACGGCGGATGTCGATCACCACCCAAAGAGAAAGAACGGCCGCGCCTGAATATCCGAAGAATGCCAGGATAGGCACACCCAGAAGCCGAGGCTCCATGTCCGACAAGGACACCATGCTGGAACCGATGAAAAGACCGGCAATGATGATTCCCATCGTCAGACGGTTGATGATCTTTGAGAGCTTGGCAAGGGGAGCTTCAGAGCCAAGCATCTCCATGTTCATCTTCAGCTGCCCACGCGTGAGCATCTTGAGAGCATCGCCCGAATAGCGGGCGGCATCAAGCATGCCGTATGTCGAAGAACGCAGGGTGAGGGCAAGGTCCTCCATAGTGCGAACCAATTCGTCACGGGCTGATTCCTTGCGTTCGACATGAGCGTTGATGATGGATATCACGTTCTCGTTCGGCACGAGGGACGTGACGGTTCCCTCAAGCGTGACGATTCCCCGCGACACGCTGGTGATGGACGGAGGCAGCGTCACATGACAGGACCGCGTGAGGGCGAGGATGTCACCCAGGAACAGGCCGATGTCAAGGGATGAGACATCGCACGACCCATAGCCCTTCAGCAGAAGGTCGAGATCCCCGAGAAACCGTGTGTGGTCGATAGCCGAATTGTCCTTCACAATCGCAAAGGACAGCAGAGCCTCCTTGAGTTCGGACGAGCTCCCCAGCCCTACAGCATGGATGATGGCACCGAACCCCGCCCGGTCGCGGGGGGAGAGACGCCCCATGATGCCCAGATCAAGATAGACGACCTTCCCCTTGCGGATGAGCACGTTTCCCGGATGCGGATCGGCATGGAAAAAGCCATGGTCCAGTATCTGAGTGGCGTAGTTGTCGAGCATCTTCTCGCCTATTTCGGTCAGATCGTAGCCGCCTTTAAGGAGGGCATCCCTCGAAAGGATGGGGATGCCGTCAATGTATTCCATGACCAAGACATATTCGCTGCAGAACGCGGGATACACGCGCGGGCAGTCGATGAAGGCGACCGAGGCGTTCAGGCGAGCAAACTCCTCCAGGTTGGTGGCTTCGCGTGCAAAATCGGTCTCCTCGAGGAAAGTCGCCCACAGCTCCTCGACCACGTCGCGCAAGTCGAGCATCTGCTCGTCCTTCATGAAGCGCGACACCTGCCGTGCAACCATGCGCATGATGTCGATGTCCTGCGCCATGACGGCCTTGACGCCCGGCCGCTGGACCTTGACGGCCACAACGTCTCCGTCCACCAGGCGAGCCTTGTGCACCTGAGCAAGTGAGGCACTCCCCAGGGGCGTGGGGTCGATGGAGTCGAATATGTCGCCCTTCCGGTCGCCATAGACGCTGTCAAGCGTTTGCAGTATCTCGTCAAACGGCAGAGGATCGCACTCCATCCGCAGCTTGGACAGCTCCTCGCAGTAAGCTTCCGGCAGAATCTCGGATCGCGTCGAGAGCGTTTGACCTATCTTCACAAAGCTCGGACCGAGGTCTTCCAGCATGGCGCGAAACTCTTCAGGGGAGAACCCCTTGAGGAAATGGTGCTTCTGAAGGATGCCGTATATCTCCCTCAGGCGATGGGCGCGTGCCCGAGGGCCCAAATTGAACCGGCCTTCAGGATCGATCTCCACGCCAGAGTTGAAGAAGTATTTGAGCAGCGTGTTCTCCGCCATGGAAGGACGACCTCAGACATCTACGCTTCAGGAACCGGCTGAGAGGGGGACGAGCCCTCCGAATCAGCAGGCGCAGAGGCCGTTTCCCGAGGCACGGCGTCGGCACTTGACTCCGCCGCGTTCGACCGTGCGGCAATCTCCGCCGCCTTGGCCACAAACGATGCGCGCTCGTCCGGCGTCATGGCAGCCATCTGAGCCTCCAGCACATTGAGGCGCACGGCGCTCACCGTCTGCTCAGCCTTGTGCTTGAGTTCGGAATTGACCTCCCTGCCCTGCTCGACAGTGATTTCACCCTTCGCGATGAGCTGGTCGACCAGCTCCTTCGTCTTCTCGCCGGTGACGGCCATGGCTCCGATGCCCGCCAGGAAGACATCCTTGAATCCATCGCTGATAGTGGCCACGAAAGCCTCCTTCGATCGCGATCAATCGTCACACGACGAGGTGCCGTGCAACCCCATGAGCCCATGATGCACCAAATCAGGAAAAAGGGCAAATAGGGCCACCGGGAGAGAACCGGCAAGCGAACAAGGAGAAAGGCTCCTCGAAAGGGTCAGCCACGGGCCTTGGCAAAGGACTCATGACCGGCGTCGGGTTGACCCCTGCCCGAACTTCAGGCCGCCTGGTCCCCGACGAGCGCACGACGTTCGGCAAGACCCTCGGCTTCAAACGCCGTGACGCCGACATCCGGAAGATCGGCGGCCGATTCAGAAGGATCCGCAACGCCCTCAGAAGCACCTCGCTCCTCCAGGCAAGTCGCGCCCACGACCGCTCCCACGATGAGGGCGGCGCCAGCGGCTCCCATCCCGGCCAGCATCTCGCCGAGCCACAGCCAGGAAAACAGGGCAGTGAACACCGGCTCTCCCGTCAGGAGCAACGAAACGGTCGACGACGGCAAACCCACAAGGGATATGTTTTGCAAGGCAAACGTCAGGCAGGTGCTGAACAGCGCGAGGAAGGCGATGGCACCCCACGCGACAGGCTGCACGACCCCCACGTCAACGGGCGCCTCAAAGGCCAGGGCACACGCAAGCGCCATGAGAAACGTCACGCCGATCTGCGCGCCAGAGATGGCGACGGCATCGAGCTTTTCGAGAGCGTCCTGGCTGAACACGAGCGCCCCCGCCAATGACAGGGACGACAGCACGGCAAAGAGCTCGCCCCATCCAAAGGAAAATGACCCTCCGTTGCTGCACAGCAGATAAAGTCCCGCAACCACGGCCACCTGAAAGGGAATGAGCATGCGAGGATAGCGGCGCCGGAACACGAGAGATGCCACAAGAGGGGTGAACACCACCGGCAATGCCACCAAGAAGCCGACGTTCGTGGCGGTGGTCAGCCCGAGAGCGACGTTGCAGAACAGGTACACGGCTCCCATGCAAAGGGCCGCCGGAAGCCAATCGCGCAGACGTGCCCGGCGAAGCTGCCTCACGATGCGCGGGCCAAACAACGCCGCAAACACAAGGGCCGCCAGACCAAAGCGGATGGACAGGCACCAGAGGGGAGAAATGCTCTCGTAGGCAAACTTCGTGAGAACGTTCCCCGATCCGAAAATAACGGTTTGCAGCACGACGCAGACGATATACGGCCAGCGTTTGCCTTTGATGTTCGCCATGGTGCCTCCTTTCGCATAGGTCGTTGGACAGCGCACGAACGCCTGGCCTCGGTTGCCGAGGTGCTCGTCATATAAAACTCGGTATGGAAAGATGGTAAGGTTTGTCTCAAATAAAGTAAAACGAGTGTTTCTTGCTACTATTTAAAGATATTCTTATCTTTGCTGTACAGAAGTTGCACAATTCGTATTGTGAAGACGAAATCATAATAAAACGCCGTGTTGCAGAGGAGGAAGGCGCTATGCCCAACCAGAAATATGAAGCATTCTTGAAAGTCGCCGAATCGGGAAGCTTCAAACAGGCGGCGCGTGACCTCGGCTACACGCAGGCGGGGATGAGCTATCTGATCAACGCGCTCGAGCATGAGCTTGACGTTCGGCTGTTTGTGCGCGAATATGGCGGCGTGCATCTCACGGCTGACGGCATGGACCTTCTTCCCTGGATACAGAACGTCAGCAATGGGGAGCGGCAGCTTGAGGCGCGCGTCGCCGAGCTCAAGCACCTTGAAAGCGGCGTCATCCGCGTCGCATCGTTCACCAGCACGGCCATCCAATGGTTTCCTGGCATCGCCAAGGACTTCCTGACGCTTCACCCCAACATAGACATGCAGCTCATAAACCTTGACGATGAGGAGGAGCTCGAGGCCACCGTATGGCGCGGCGATGCCGACTGCGGGTTCTTCGTCTACCCCATCAGGCATGAGCTCGAGGCCATTCCCCTCCGCCATGACCCCCTGCTCGTCGTGCTTCCCCCCAACCATCCGCTTGCGAAGAGGAAACGCTTTCCCCAACACGCCCTGTCGGAGGAACCCTACATCCGGCTGAGGAGCGGCACGGCAGAGATAGAAACGCTGTTTCGCAATAACGGGGCGGAACCGAACGTGCGCTTCACCATCGACAGCGACTACGCGGTCATGAGCATGGTCAATGCAGGGCTCGGCTTCAGCGTGCTTCCCGACCTCATCCTGAGAAATGCGCCCTTCCCTCTGGTCACCATGCCAGCAGAAGTGGACACGAGCCGCGAGATAGCCATTGCGCTGCGCTCTCCCGAAACCGCATCGGCCGCCACCAAGGCGTTCATCGCCTGCGCCCAGGCTTGGGTGGAAAAGACCTACGGGACCGCGGGGAACCACCCCCACGGCACGTCGTCATGAACAGCGCGACGCTGCCAGAAGGCCCGGTATCTCAGCGATGGAGGCGCAGGCAAGATCGGGACACTCCCCAAGAAGCACGGATTCTGGGAACATTCCCCAGAGCGCGGCGATCGTCACACATCCCGCTTCGTTGCCGGCCCGCATGTCAAAGGGGCTGTCGCCCACGTAGGCGCAGACGTCGGGAGAAAGGCCCAGCAGGTCGCACCCATGCATCACCGGACCGGGATCCGGTTTGTGCTCGGGCCAGTCGTCTGACCCGATGAGAAAGTCAAAGAACCGCTCCAAACCAAAGCATGCGAGCCCCCGGGAAGCCAGCGCATGTCGCTTTGAGGTGACGATGCCCAGGGGGAGCCCCGCCGCCCGCAGGTGCGTCAGGGCCTCGCGCGTTCCGGGGAACACCTTGACCAAGCCGTCATGCACCTGCGCATTGTACTCGCGATAGACTCGGCACAGCTCGGCATGAACCGCGCCGTCATCCGTGAAGTCCCACATCTGGGTGTCAAGCGGCTGTCCCACCTTGGCCAGGAGGCGCTCATCCGGCACATCTTTGCCAAGCACCTCGCGCACGGCGAAACGGAACGTCGTCAGCAGCAGTTCATGCGTGTCGAGCACGGTTCCATCCAGGTCGAACAGAACCCCGCGGAGGGCCCCCATCGGGGCGTCCTCCGCAACGGGAAAAGCAGCCTCCCTCCCAGAGGACGCAAAAGCGCTCTCGCCCATCAGAACAGGCTGCCGAACAGATCCGGCTCCGCTCCCCATTTTTTCGCATTGCGTTGGGCGAACGCCACGGCGTCCGTGAGGGCCACGAGCGAGATGTCGCGGCGGTCGCCGGTGCGGCGGCGCTTGATTTCCACCTTGCCCTCGGCCAGGCCGCGCTTGCCAATCACAACCTGCAGAGGCCAACCGATCAGATCGGCGTCGGCAAATTTCACGCCCGCGCGCTCCTTGCGGTCGTCTATGACGATTTCAAGCCCCAGCTTGGCCAGGTCGGCCGCGAGTTGCTCAGCCGCAGGCTGCACTTCGCCGTCCCCCACCGTCAGAGGGATGACGCACACATGGGCCGGCGCGACCGCAAGGGGCCACGAGATGCCCCCTTCGTCGTTGTGCTGCTCGACGATGGCCGCCATTGAGCGGGAAACGCCCACGCCGTAGCATCCCATGACGAAGGGCTTCTCCGTGCCGTCTTCCGCCATGAAGGTTGCTCCCATGGCACGCGAGTACTTTTCGCCAAGCTGAAACACCTGCGAGACCTCGATGCCCCGTGCGCCGTCCAGCGGCAGCCCGCAATCAGGACAGCTGTCCCCCGGCTGGACGATGCAGAGATCGGCCCAATCGTCGACTTCGAAATCGACGCCAGGCCGTGCGCCGACGTAATGGAAGCCGTCCTCGTTCGCACCCACGACCCACTTCGGAACGGCCTGCAGGCTGTGTGCCGCGATGACGCGTGCGCCATCCGGAAGGCCGATCGGTCCCATGGACCCCTTATGGAGGCCAAGCGCCTCCATCTCTTCGTCTGACAAAAGCTCAAAACCCTCAGCCACACGACCCGCCTTGAGTTCGTTGAGCTCATGGTCACCGGGAATGAACAGCACGACAAGCTTCCCGGACTCATCCTTGCCCGACAGGGCCTTGACCGTCGAGGACTCGGGAATGTCGAGGAATGCTGCCAGGTCGGCTATGGTGTGCACTCCGGGCGTCGACACCCGCTCCAGTTCAGGAACATCGTAGACGGTCGGACGGGCCAGGCAGCTTCCCGCCTCGGTATTGGCGGCATACCCGCACGTGCAATGCACGAGCTCGGCCTCGCCGGCCTCAGCGAGAGCCATGTATTCGCACGTCACGCTCCCGCCAATCTGGCCAGGATCAGCTTCGACGGGTCGGTAGTCCAATCCCAGCCGGTCACAGATGCGTCCGTAGGCGACGCTCATGTCATCGTAGGTTTTCTGAAGCGACGCCTGGTCGGCATGGAAGCTGTAGGCGTCCTTCATGATGAATTCACGGCTGCGCAGCAGACCGAAGCGCGGGCGGATCTCATCCCGGAACTTGACCTGGATCTGGTACAGCGACAACGGCAGCTCCTTGTAGGAGCGAAGCTCGTTGCGCACGAGCGAGGTGATGAGCTCCTCATGGGTGGGGCCAAGGCAAAATCCATGGTCATGGCGGTCAACAAGACGCATGAGCTCGGGTCCGTAGTCGTTCCAGCGGCCGCTCTCGTGCCAAAGCTCCGCAGGCTGCAATGCCGGCATCATGATCTCCTGCGCCCCGATGGCATCCATCTCCTCGCGCACGATGTCCTCTATCTTGGCAAGCACGCGCTTGCCAAGCGGCAGGAACGTGTACACGCCCGCCGCCGTCTTGCGAATCATGCCGGCGCGCATCAGCAGCCGATGGCTCGCTATCTCCGCGTCGGCCGGGTCCTCTTTGAGCGTCGGCACATACAGCTCGCTCATTCGCATGATACTCGTCATAGTTTCTCTATCTCCTCCATCAATGCGTCCACGATGGCACTCTCCTCCACCTTGCGAACGACGTTACCATGAGAAAAAACCACACCCGAACCCGCACCGCAGGCCACGCCGATATCGGCATCGGCCGCCTCCCCGGGGCCATTCACCACACAGCCCATCACCGCCACTTTGACGGGCTTGCCCGACTCCATGACGCGTTCCTCAACGCGATGGGCCAACCCGATGAGATCAACCTGACAGCGACCGCACGTCGGGCAGCTGATGAGCTCCGGAAAGCGCCGACGCAGGTCGAGCGCCGCGAGCAGCGTCCAGCAGGCGCGGATCTCCTGCACGGGATCGTCGGTCAGCGAAATGCGCAAGGTGTCACCGATGCCCTGTTCCAGCAGGATCCCCAAGCCGCATGCCGACTTGATGACGCCCTGGAACGTCGTCCCCGCCTCGGTGATTCCGATGTGAAGGGGTACGTGAGGGAGCTCGGCGGCAAGCAGGCGATAGGTGGCGACCGTCGCCATCACGTCGTGAGCCTTCGCGCTCACCACGAGATCGGTGAATCCACGGCTCTCGCAATAGTGCACGTAATCGACTGCGGAGCGCGTCAGCTTTTCCGGAAGCGTCAGATCGTCACGTCCGGCAAGCGCCTTGCCAAGCGAGCCCGCGTTCACCCCAATGCGAATGGGTATGCCCGCCTGGCCTGCGGCATCGAGAATGGGGTCGGTGGCCTCAAGCCCTCCGATGTTGCCGGGATTTATGCGCAGCTTCGCCGCACCCCGACGGGCGGCTTCCACGGCTATGGTTGCGTCAAAGTGAACATCCGCCACCACCGGCAGAGACGAGGCGGCACACACGGCCTCAAACGCGTCGAGGCAATCGCGGCGGGGTATGGCCATCCGCACGACCTCGCAGCCCGCTTCGGCAAGCAGGCCAATCTGGGCCAGATTGGCTTCCACGTCCTGGGCCGATGCATTGAGCATGGATTGCACGACGACAGGAGCCCCTCCGCCCAAAGGCACAGGGCCCACCATCACGCGATGGGTCGTCCGATTCGGCTTGGGCGCCGAGCTTCGCCCGACGCGCCGCACGGTGTCTTCCGTTTTCCTCTACCCCCAATTTCCAAAGACGAAGCGCTGGATGTCCTGGTTGACCATGATGAGGAAAAAGCCAAGGAACAAGACCATCCCCGCAACCGACAGGTAGTTCAGCGCCTTGGTCGAAACGACCTTGCGTGAAACTTTCTGAAACACCTCGATGACGAAGCGTCCGCCGTCGAGCGGCGGAATGGGAAGCAGGTTCATGATGCCCAGCGACACCGAGATCATGGCAGAAAAGAAGACGAAGTAGCCCAATCCCATGTCGGCATAGGTCTTTGACATGGCGGCAATGCCGACGATCGAGGAAGAGTTGGAAACCGTCTCGGCCGCCGTCGCAGGATTGAACAGCCCTGCAATCGCCTGCACGACCATGC
>JAEZDJ010000021.1 GCA_023429565.1 Actinomycetes bacterium | reverse complement strand
GGCAAGGGCAAGGGCAAGGGCAAGGGCAAGGGCAAGGGCAAGGGCACGCTTCCGCGGAGGCGGCTTTGGAAAGTGGCAGCTCTCCTGCGAGGCCCTGCCGTCACGTGCGCAAAGGGAGGACTCTCTTTTGTGCTCTCGCCTGACGGAAGGGGAAGGGGAAGGGGAAGGGGAGAAAGAGAAACGCCCCTTTCTTCATTCTGAAATAGCGTACAGATGTTTCACGTGAAACATTGAAGCTCCTCGCTGTTTCGCCGGCCTCTCTTCTTGGAAAGTCCAACGGCGCCTTCCTCGGGAGGAGGGGGAGGGGGAGGTTCTGCAAGGCTGCGCCGATGAAAGGCTCTCCCTCCTTCTCGAGTGCGAAGAAAGCAGGGATATCGAATTGCGAGTGGGGAAGACAGCTGGAGCACCTGCGCTGTCATGCACTCTCATGCGTGTCTGCCTCTCCTTGTCGTAAAGGGTCTGAGAGGGAAATAAACCCAATCATGAATAATTAAAAAAAGTATATTTATCTCGTATAACAACTAATAATTGATAGTTTTATGAATAATAGAGTATCGGAACGGACCTGCCCTATAGTCTTTCCATTCAACGATGATGCAAAGGAAGAAGGACGTTCCATGAACGAAGCGACCAAGACATTGTGCCAATTGAAGAAAGCAAGCAAGCTCACCCGCCTTGCCTTCCGTAAGAACGGACCCAAAAGCTACAAGCGGGGACAGGGTGCTTTGCTCAATGCCCTCCTCGGCCATGAAGGCTCCACTCAGCGCGATCTGGTGAAAATTCTCGATCTCAATCGCAGTGACCTCAAGGACATTGTGAAGAAGGCCGAGCGCAACGGATATGTGTCCATCGAGGACGTCGACGCCAAGCGCACCTATGCGGTGAAGCTGACCGCTGAAGGTCGGGAAGTGGCTGAAAAACGTGCCGCAGCGCATGACGACACTGCCACCGACATTGTGAACTGCCTGTCGGACGAAGAAAAGGACCAGCTGAACGCCATCACCGAGAAGCTTATCCTGTCATGCAAGGAAAAGGGGATAAGTGGAAAGAAGAAGGGTCGCAAGGCTCATCGCCATGAAAGCTGCCATCACCATGCCGACAGCCATCAGGGCGGGCAGGGGGCTGGCCACACGCACCATCACATGCATGGGCACGGGCACCATCACGATCATCATGAGGGACAGGCGCATTCCTCTTGCCATCGATAGTCCACTCTACCCAGGACCGTTTTTTGCATGAGAGGTGAGGAATTCTGCGGGAAGTGGGACGAAGCGATACAATGGGGCCGATATCAGCTATTTGACAGGAGCGGTCACGATGCGTTATTCCCGTATTTTCGCGGCGCTCGACGGTGGTTCCACGCAGAAAGCTGTCGCTCAACGCGCCGTCGCGCTTGCGGTTGCCAATGGGTCCGATCTCTTGTTCGGACATGTGGTTGACTCGGTGCCTTCGGAGGCGAGCGGGACGGATTTCTCCGCTCTTTCCGCCGAGGGCTTGAACAGGATCGAGGCAGACCTCGCCGATGTGCTTGGTGATGCGCGGGACAATCCAGTCCTGGCCTCCGTTGACGTGAAGGTGCGTGCCGGAGGGGTCATCGAGACGCTCACGGACGAACTGATCGCGCCCTTCGCTCCCGATCTTGTCATCTGTGGAGAACGCGGTCTTTCTGCCATCAAATACGCTTTCATGGGCAGCGTCTCGACGTTTCTCATCAGAAACATGAGGTGTGACGTGCTGGTGGTCAAGCAGCGCTGATCTGACTGTCGATGCGGGGCCGGAGGAGAATTCGGCGCCTGCTCGCATGATGTTTCGCGGCAGTCTGCTGGTTGGTGCTGCCGCGAAAGGCCTTGGGGACCCCGGCAAATCGCCGGGCGTTCGCCAAGGGTTTCCGAAAAGCGTCCCAGTGTGTTTTGCCGAGGGATGTCTCTGGGGCTGCGGACCTTGTGCTACGCTGTCTCCCATCAAAAAACTAACAGAAGAACGAGGACGTGGTACGCATGGTGAATGAGAGGATGTTCGGTCTCGGGGCTGAGCCGAGCGCGATTCGCGAGCTGTTCGCGTACGGCATGGCCCGCAAAGCTGAAATCGGCGAGGACAACGTGTTTGATTTCAGCATCGGCAATCCGAGCGTCCCTGCCCCTGAAGCCGTGAAGAGAGCCATTCTCGATCTCATGGAACAACCTCCCAACGAGCTGCATGGCTACACTCCAGCTGCTGGCGCTCCCTGTGTCAGGCAGACGGTGGCGGACAGCATTCGCCGTCGATTTGGCATCGAGGCTTCTCCCGACCAGGTTTACCTGACGGCTGGTGCCGCCGCCGGCTTGGCCATTTCTCTCTCGGCCGTCACGGAGCCGGGTGACGAGGTCATTGTCATCGCCCCGTTTTTCCCTGAATACAAGGTTTGGATTGACACTGCGGGCTGTTCCTGCGTCGAGGTGCCTGCCCATGTGCCCGACTTCCAACTTGATCTCGATGCACTTGAGGCCGCCATCACCCAGAAGACAAGCGCCATCATCGTCAACTCTCCCAACAATCCGGTTGGCGCCGTCTACACGCGGGAGACGTTGGAGAAGCTTGCCGACCTGCTTGTTCGAAAGGAGCGCGAACTCGATCGCGCCATCACGCTCATCAGCGACGAGCCCTATCGCGAGATCACGTATGGAGCCGAAGTCCCCTACGTTCCCTGCCTATACCCACGGACTCTCGTGTGCTATTCATACTCGAAATCGCTTTCCCTGCCGGGGGAGCGGATTGGCTACGTGTATGTGTCGGATTTGGCCGACAATGCACAGGAGCTGTCCACGGCCGTTGCGGGTGCGGGCCGTGCCCTCGGCTTCATCTGCGCTCCCGTGCTGTTTCAACATGTCATCGAGCGCTGCATTGACGAGCCGTCCGACGTGGCGTCCTATGCGGAGAACCGTCGCCTTCTCACCGAAGGTCTTTCGTCTCTCGGATATGAGTTCGTCAGACCCGACGGCGCCTTTTACCTGTGGGTGCGTGCCCTCGAAGAAGACGCCCAGGCGTTCAGCGATCGCGCGAAGCAGCATGAGCTTCTTCTGGTGCCTTCTGATAGCTTTGGCGTGGGCGGGTGGGTGCGCGTGAGCTACTGCATCTCGCGTGAGACCATCGAGCACTCCCTGCCGGCGTTCAGGGCATTGATGGAGGAATACCAAGCATAGCCGTCGCCGCACAGAGCCCCGTAGGGCCCCTATGCAACGAGAAAGAGGGAAGGGCGAAAGCCCCCCTCTTTCTCGTGTGCGCCGAGCATGGCGCGTTTCTAACGGGTGAAAGTCCCTAGCACGCCCGGCAGCGGGAAGTGCATAGCCAATGGCAAGGGTGTCCATCGCGAGGTGGAATCTGAAGGAAGCCGGATGGCGAATCTCTGGCCTGACGAATAGAAATCGCATCAGGCGTACGTGGGTGGGTAAGGCTGCACGACAAGTCGAAGCCCGAAAGCTGCACGGAAACCCACGGCGTAAATGCGGCAGGTAGATGGAGGGAAAGAAGCGCGCCTTACCTCGGGAGGCCTCATGGACGTGCATGCCATGCATTTCGCTTGTGCGGAGTAAAGCTTGCCATGAGGAGTCAGCCGAAGCCATAGTACCCAAGCGCGTTGTCTAGCGTGGGGGAAGGGCTGAACCGTTAACGATGCTACTAGATTGGAGGTTACCCTTGAGTGCGATAAACGACAGCCAACTCACATTGTGGAGCTCACGAGCGAGGGCACTTGCGGAACAAGAAGAGCAGCTTGGAGCGTCGGGTGTCCAAGGGATAACGCCTGCCGAACGCATCGGCATGCATTGTCCAAAAGATTTGCTGGAGAGAATTGTCGACAAGGACAACATGCGTCATGCCTACAGGAAAGTTAAAGCCAATAAAGGTGCCGCTGGTGTCGACAAGATGGGTGTTGCAGAAATGTGTGAGTATTTTGAGCAACATTCAGACGAGCTCTTCGACCGAATCACATGCGGGAAATACACTCCTTGCCCTGTGCTTCGGGTGGAAATCCCCAAGAAAGAGAAGGAAAAGGTAAGAAAGCTCGGAATTCCCACGGTAGTTGACCGCGTAGTGCAACAGGCTATCGTCATGCAGCTAACCCCGCTATTTGAGCCCAAGTTCAGTGATTCAAGCTTTGGGTTCAGACCGCAAAGAAGTGCACACGATGCGCTTAGCGCTTGCAAGCACCACGTAGATGGGGGTCATGACTGGGTGGTCGATATGGACTTAGAAAAGTTCTTCGACACGGTATGTCGGTCGAAACTCATTCAGATCTTGTCAGAAACCATCACCGACGGGCGGGTCGTGTCTCTGATACATAAATACCTGAACGTCGGCGTCATGGTGGACGGCAAGCTGGAAGAGGCAAAAGTCGGTATGCCACAAGGAGGACCGCTCTCACCGCTGTTGTCCAATGTCATGCTCAATGAACTTGACCAAGAGCTAGAGCGGCGGGGTCACCGCTTCGTTCGCTACGCCGATGACTGCATGATTTTCTGCAAGTCGAAGCGAGCGGCGATGCGCACCTGCGAATCCGTCATCAAGTTCATCGGAAAGAAGCTATTCCTCAAGGTGAACCGCGAGAAAACGTGCGTGGCACGCTTCAGCGAGGTGAAGTACTTGGGCTATGCCTTCTATCGCAATAAGGGAGAATGTCGCTTTCGTGTGCACCCCAAGAGCGTCAAAGCGATGAAGGCTCGCATCAGGGAGCTCACGGCCCGGAGCAACGCCATGTCGAACGAGTACAGACCGCAGGCAATAACGCGGTTCGTACGCGGATGGGTCAATTACTTCAAGCTGGCGGATATGAAGGAACTGCTGAAAGAAATAGACAAATGGATGCGCAGGCGTATCCGCATGGGCTATTGGAAACAGTGGAAACGCAGCCGTACCCGATTCAAGATGTTGCAGAAATGCGGCATTGAAAAGGGGAAAGCGTGGGAATTTGCCAACACTCGCAAGAGTTATTGGCGGACAGCTGGAAGCCCGATTTTGCAGAGGGCGATAAAGACCGAGCAACTTAGCCGAAAAGGCTACCTATTCTCATTGGACTACTACGAGCAAGTACATGTAAGTTAACGGAACCGCCGTATGCTGAACAGCTTGTACGGTGGTGTGAGAGGACGGGTAGGGAACTAATCCCTACCCTCCTACTCGATTGCAGGACGTTTCCTGCAAGCGGCCATGGGGACGCTAAAGAGGGATGCTTGGGTGCGGGGGCCGTCCTCTCGTGTCCCCGCTTGTGAGCCGAGGCTCCAGGAATGACACGCAACCCAGCTTCCCTCTTATCTCTTACGAGGTGTAGGTGTGCAGGTAGTCGAGGATCTCCTGACGTGAATGCAGTCCTGTTTTGGCGTAGATGCGTTTGATGTGAGTATGGGCGGTTCCCGGGGTGATGAACAGCTCTTCCGCAACACGCTTTTGCGTGTATCCAAGGGCATAGAGCGTGAGCACTTCAACCTCTCGCTCCGACAGCAGGAACTGCCGGCCAAGCTCCTCGGCACTGTGCTGCATGGTCATCTTGCGCATGCTTGCAAGATTTTCCGTTTCGTCAAGCCCCATGATCTTGATGAGCCTGCCCTCTTTTTGCTGGGGCTCGTCCTTCTCTTCATCGTGGCTCTTTTGGGCTATGTCGAGAAATTGCGCAAAGATGATCTGGGTTGACAGGACGATCATGCCCCCCATGAGGATGCTGATGAGCGTGGTGTCGGTGGTGAAGCGATAAAACTCCAGCAGGGCGATGCGCGCGCTCCCCCGGCATCCAAGCCAAACCAGCCAGCCGGCTATGGCGTAATAATAGGGATCGCGCCACCCGAAGCTCATGAAGGCGATGATGACATACCAGGTGAAGCCGACCATGAGGGCGTTGAGCGTCGTGGTGAAGACCGCCCCGATATCCAGCATGTCGGGGAAGGCAGCATAACACACGAGGGCCCAGCAAGCCAAGAATTCCATGGCCATGAATATGCCCACCGTCATGATGCGTTGGTGGCCGCGCAGGACGAGCAGAATGATACCTACGCTGAACGCAACGGTGAGCAGGCCGTAGGCAATACGGGTCAGCGGCTCGAACGCCACGGGCATGCCATCGGGGTATCCGCGCAGGAGCCCGATGACGACCGAGAGGCATCCGACCCCGATGGCCGTGGCTGCGAGGAAGCGCTTGTTCTGGATCATGGTTCGTGAGAATCCGAAATAGTCGCTTTCCTGGTTAGGGGCTTTGATGCGGTGAGGCTGTGTGCGCGAACGTGCCCATATCTGACAGGGATATTGGAACAGCACGAGCGCTCCCGTGATGAGGCTTCCTGCCCAGACGGGAATCAAGGTGCAGGCATAAATAATGAATTCGCTGATGATCAGAGCAGAGAACACGAACACGGCCGCGGTGGCTGTGCTGGTGCCGCGGGCGCGCCGCAACCAGTAACAGATGGCTCCCGATGCCGTCAAGGTGCACAGCACGCATAAGCCGAAACGCCAGGCAAAGCTTTCTATGTAAAAGAGATCCAAAACTGCCAGACCAATGAGCGAGAAGGCTTCGAGGGCGATACATACCCGCATGATGCGATTCACGGTGCGCTTGCGCAGAGGGCGTGATCCTCGGGTGGCCCCTATGAAGAGCACGCTGAGGATGGTGAGGGCAACCAACATGGCACCATCGGTGAAGATGCCTTCGTCGGTGCTCGTATAGCTGCCGTATGACGCCACGATGAGTCCGGTGCGGCTGAACGTGAGGCCCATGATGAGCGGCCAAAGCGGAGCGTACCGCTTCAGGGTATCCCTCAGACCCTCCTTTCCTCCGTCTTTCATTGGGTCCGAATTGCCAGACAACTCAGCGACATTTTCCGACGCGCCTGAAATCACGATGCCCCCCTCCGTCGTCGTGCATCTCGGCGGTTTTCCCTCAAACTCAATGCGTGCGGCAGGTGATGGAACTGTGCCACAGCATCTCTATTGTAATCAATTTCGGCTCGCAGGGTAGCGCCTGTCTCGTGATTAAAGCCCGGTTAACGTCGTGGAGGACGATTTATCCTTAAAGAGGGGATAGCCTAGGGAGCCGTTTCCCGCATGATCATGATGAGGAAATGTTTCGGAAGGAGAGCATCGTGGGAGATTCCAGAAATGTGTATGTGGTGCCGGATGATCGCGCGGTTCTGCGGACGGCTGATGTATATCAGACCGAAGTGGAGGCGGGGACGGCGGGATACTCTGACACGCTGTTGTCAGTTGTTGCAAATTTCACGAACAGTGGTGCCCCGGAGGGATACAACGCGCAATGCATGGTGGGAAAGTCCAAGCGCGGAGAAGTGGCGCTGAGGCTGTTTGCGGTCATAGATCCCGAGACGGAAACGTTCGTCAAAGTTGGCTTCAAGACGCGTGGTTGCTTGGCCATGACGGCATGTGCCAGCACGATTTGCTCGATGATCGAAGGCAAGGGCTTCGACGAGGCGCTTGCCATCACGCCGGACGACGTCAAAGCCGCTCTTGGTGGGGTGCCGTCTGACAAGGTGCATACGGCTTACTTTGCTGCTGAGGGAGTTCGTGCGCTCATTGGAGACTATCTTGTGTGGCAGGGGGCCACGCTGGACGAGCTTGACCAGATCGTTCCCTGCAATGAGTATTCCATCTCCTGCATCGTCTGTGAGCACTGCTCGTTGCGCGACGGGCGCATCGAGCTGAGATTTCCCCTTTCATCCGAAGCACAGGACGTCCCTTCAAATGCCGAGGCGGTTGGCGCATGAAGGACGAAACGGAGGAAGAGGGGTCCTTCCCATCGATCAAGGCGGGGTCTCCGTCACAGGCGATTCGTCTGGGCGATGAAAGGGACGACGCGGGGGCCGAGGGCGCTCCCGATGGTGTCGGGAACGACAAGCCCCAAGATGACGACGCTGCGGAAGCCGCCGCGCGCTCGGCGGCGGAACATGACGCCCTGGCCCAAGTGTTCGACGACGTGCGCAGCCAATCGTCGCAGAGCGAGCTTGTCGAGCCCTCTCGCTGGGCTGACATCGGCCTTGTGCCCGGTCATATGACGTCGGATGAATTCGAGATGTTCGTCTACGAATATCTGGAGGAATGGAAGGCCGATCACGCGGACGACGAGGTAGCTCCGACACCGGTGTTCCGCAGCGCGACGCGCGCCGTGGGCGTCCCGCACTTTTTTGACAAACGGGAGCCTGAAGGAGAGGCGTCGGGCGAGGCACCAGAGGGGGAGGTTGCCGAACAGTTGGACGATCTTTCGGTTGACAACGATGTTCCGGCATCGGCGGCTCAGCCTGACAGGGAGGATGGTTCGGAGGGACTGGAGGCGGCTGATCCGCCTGCTGCAGACGATGCCGTTGAGGCGGGCGAAGAGGACCCCCTTTCCCACCTCAAGATTCCGGAGGGTTTCGAACTGGTCGAGCTTGAGGGAGAATATGTGCTGGTTCCTCTTGAGGAGCAGCTGCAGCAGGCTGAGCAGCCAATCGTCTGCGACCGCATTGAGATTCTCGTGGGCGCACAGAGCTACTATCTCTATTCCTCGGATGTCATGACGGATGCCTATGCCCACTGGGCGTATCTTGCTGCCGAGGACGATAAGGTCATCACGTTTGTTGACTGCGTGCGTGAGGATTCCCGTGTCTATCCTCGGCCTCTCGCCGCGTCCAATTTGAAGAATCCTCCTTTTGACTTTGACGATGCCGTGATAAAGGAGGCATGGGACACAGTTCGAGAGTCGGGGGTCTATCCCGACATCGAGCAAACGATCGCGTCGAATGGGGATGTGTACTACTATTCGACGCGCTACCTGAAACCAGCCCATGCCATCTCGCTTGCGGAGTGGGATGCGGTGGAGCGCAAGATGCATCTCTAGGCGATTCCCCGGTCTGGCGTGGGTGGAACGGCGCTGGACCCGAAGGGTTTCGACGGGGACGCGCGTGGAGCATGTTGCAGAAACGAACGCCCCGACTCACGATTCGTGAGCCGGGGCGTTCTTGTGGAGGGGGCAGCTTCGCCGATGTCCTGCGGGAAGCATGGGACATCGCAGGACCGGGCGTTTCCCCTGGGATCGTCTGTCTGCCCCAGGGGAAACGAGGATGCTGATGCTACGGCAGCAAGTTGAGCGACTGCAGCTCTTCTTTGACGTCGGGCATGTCGTACTCGTCCAGACAGGCAGCCGTCGGGCAGCCCAGCTGCTCGTCCCAGCCGAATTTGCCATAGACCATGCCCAAAGCCGTCTGGAAGTCGTCGCGGTCCATCTTGTCGGTGCCTTCGGTGAAGGGCTTCTTGTCGGGGTCCTTGTCGAAAGCCCACTTCGTGATGACGTCATGGTCTTCGCGAAGGTTGTTGTTGCCGATGGACCCGTCCGCTTTCGTCATTCCACGAACCGTGTTGGCGCGCTGGAGCGTCATGATGCGGGCGCCTGCCTTGTAGAGGTCGTCGGTGCTGATGTTCTCACCGGTGACGGCCTTGTAGAATTTCGCTTCCAGATCGAGGTCCCCGCGGTAGTCGCGCGCTTTCGTGGGGCTTACCGTCATGGGCCACACCCAGTTGCACAGGGTGAGCGAATCGTGGATGACGTCGGTGACGATGGACCACCAAGCAAAATTGGCCTTGTTGTCGTTCATCGGAGTGTAGTTCTTGTTTTCGTCGACCGCGTCTTCGCCACCCCAGATCTCTGCTGCGATCTGCTTCTTGAGCTCGATCGGAAGGCCGGATCCTTGGAAGTTGACGGCCGAATGGATCATGTCGTCGCGATTGAACATCATGTTGTAGACGGCGCCCACTTGTCCAAAGCATTCGATGGAGTGATGCACGGGCCAGCCTCGATAGTTGACGAGGGTGGATTTGGCGTTGTCAAACCATTTCTGCTCGTCCCAACGCTCGCACCACACGAGCGGGCCATGGGCCACATATGAGATTTCGGAATCGTTCTGGGCGATTTTCGTGAGGATCTCGACCATGACGGTGGGATCGGCCCGGTCCGGATCGAACTTGCCCCAGTCGATGGAAGCGTACTCCTCGGCCGGCAGGACGCGCTTGAACACTCCGGCGGTGTGGCAGTAGGCGATGTCGCGATAGAGCTGGGCGTAATTGCACCACAGTCCCAAGTCGTCGACCATGTTCGTCGTCGTGGTGTCCCACAGCACGCTCAGGTCGCCCTTGCCCTCGTCCTTGAGGCCCAACTTGAGGAATGATTCCATGTACACGCTCACGGGGAAGTTCGCGGCGCAGGTGTTGCCCGTCGTCTCGTGTCCGGTTGTCTCCTTCGTGCCCTCGACGCGCAGGTCGGAGAAGCAATGGATCGGACAGCCATGGCAGCCGTTCATCTTGACCGTGTACTTTTCGGCTGCGGCTCCCAAGTCCTTCGTGGACTTCATGCAGCGATAGCCGACCGTGTTGAGCTCTCCGGGCTTGGGCTCTCCCGTTTCGATGGGCTCTCCTTCGGCGGCAGCCCAGTAGAGTCCCTTGCGTGCCGTCCAGCGGGAGCCCTTGTCGTAGTATTCGGCCCACTCCTGCTGGGTTGAAGGCACCACATGGTTGTTGTTCGAACCGATGACCTCACGCAGCATGTAGTCGGCCAGCTCTCCGACTTCCTGGGGATCTGCCACGTTCACTGAGCCGTTGCCTTCGACGACGAGCGCCTTGCACTTCTTGGAGCCCATGACGGCGGCCGTGCCCGCGCCAGCTGAATGATTGCGCGAGTTGATGATGCAGGCATACGGGGTCAGGTTTTCGCCTGCGGGGCCGATGGCGGCGACGCAGGACTGAACGCCTTCTTTGCGGCAAAGCGCTTCGGTCGTTGCGCGGGTTCCGAGTCCCCAGACGTCGCTGGCATCCTCGATGGAAACCTTGTCATCCTTAATATGTATGTACACGGGCTTGTCGGACGCGCCTTCGACGATGAGGGCGTCG
>JAEZDJ010000076.1 GCA_023429565.1 Actinomycetes bacterium | reverse complement strand
CTCCATGAGGCGGGAGGCAGCGTCCACCGATCCATGCACGGCGCAGAGCTTGGCATAGAGGGCCTCCATGCCCAGAGGCTCTGCACGCACCGCCATTACCACGGGGTTTTCCAAAAGCGCATGTCGAGCCCTTTGCTCGCCGCTCGCATGGTCGGATTCCGCCGCATGAACGGCTTTCCCATGGTCAGACCGAGGCTGCTTGCTTGACCCAGCAACGAAAGGGACGGGCGCCTTCTCCCGCTTGAGACGACCGAACAGGGAGAACAGAACATCGTCGAAGGTTTCGTCATCAACGATGGGCGTCGCTCCCTGGTACAGCAACCGATTCGCGCCCCGCGATGACGCTGAGGTGATGGCACCAGGAACCACCAGGACATCTCGATTGGCAGCCAACGCCTCGTCTGCCGTGGAAAACGTTCCGGAAGGCAATCCTGCCTCGACGATGAGGGTTGCCAAGGCAAGCCCCGCTATCAAACGGTTTCTCATCCTGAAACGGTAAGGCAACGGAGGCTCCTCCCATGAGTGCTCCGACACGACGGCGCCTCCTGAATCGACGACACGCTGGAACAGGCCATGGTTCTCAGCAGGATAAAGCTCATCGCACCCCCCTCCAAGAAAAACCACGGTCGGCGTGCCCGACGCAAGCGCCGCCTCATGCGCGGCCGCATCGCATCCGCGCGCGCCTCCCGACACAATGACGATTCCCCGCTCGGCGGCAGCGCGCGCGAAGCGTCTTGCGCATGACAGCCCATAGGGCGTCGCCTTGCGCGCTCCGACGATAGCCAAGCCCTCCTGCAGTGCATGGCTATTTCCCACAACGAACAGGCGATCGGGAGGATTCGCCAGCTTTTCAAGCGAAGGAGGGTAACCGTCTTTCCCTTTAACGAGAACTCCGCGGTCTCCCTTCAATCCCACAACCCGCCCATCATCCGTCCTCCGCCGCTCCACCTGCTCAGTCATGCACCCACCCCTTCCCTGAACCTCAGCCCTATCGCCTCACAGAGATGACGCTTGCTGACGCGGGGCTCTTCCTCCATGTCGGCAACGGTACGCGCTACAGCAAGCGTACGTATGAGAGCCCGGCCGCTCATGCCATTGACCCGTGCAGCGCGCTCAAGAAACAGCTGGTCATCTTTTGACATGTCGCTCGAACTCACGAGATCGGGCGGTCTGCCGCCACGTTCGTCGCGTCCAGTGTGAGCCCGCCGCCACGATGCAAACGTCCGGGCCCGCTGCACCGCCTCTCGCAAGGTGTCCGAGTCGGTTCCCGAGCCGGTTTCGAGAACCTCATGCGGAGGGATGCGGCTTACATCGACATGAATGTCTATACGATCCATGAGAGGACCGCCGATCCTGTTTTGATACGAGCTGACTTGCGAGGCGGAGCACTTGCAGAAAATCTCGGGGTCGCCGAAATAACCGCAAGGGCAGGGATTGGCGGCAGCTATCAACATGAAACGCGCTGGAAAGGTGACGTTCCCGTCAGCCCGTGTGATGGTGACGGACCCCGATTCGAGCGGTTGGCGAATACCCTGGAGCACGGAGGATTTAAACTCAGGAAGTTCGTCTAAAAACAGAATCCCGTTGTGAGCGAGGGATATCTCCCCCGGACGAGGAGGCGACCCGCCGCCGACCAAGCCTGCCTGACTTGCCGAATGATGCGGGCAGCGAAAAGGACGCACGCCGCCCAGCACCGTTGACAGGTCCTCCCCGGCAACTGAATGCACCTGAGCCGTCTCAAGAGCCTCAGTTTCCGTCAGAGGCGGGAGGATGGATGACAGGCGTGAGGCAAGCATGGTCTTTCCCGAGCCCGGTGGTCCCATCATAAGCATCCCATGGCCGCCCGCAGCCGCAATCTGCAATGCACGCTTTGCCACCTCATGTCCGGATATGTCGGCGAAATCCAACCCCCGCGCATTGAGGACAAGCGGTTTTGTGAGAACCTTGCCAAACGAAGCCGTTCGGAGATCGCTTAACGAAGCCATCGTCCTTTGCTCAAGGCCCTCAATCGCCACCAGCCCCTGCGCGTCTCCCGAACACACAAGGGCGATGCCGAGCCGACGGGCGCATGTCGCATAGGAAAGCAAGCCGGCAACCGGCCGAACGGCTCCTTCAAGAGACAGCTCGCCCACCACCAGCATTCCTTCCGCGACATGCGCATCAACTTGTTTGGTGGCCGACAAAATGCCAACGGCTATAGGCAGATCGAAACCCGATCCCGTCTTACGCAGCGATCCAGGCGCAAGATTCACCACGACCTTGTCATTCGGCATGGAAAACCCGCACGCCCTCAGCGCCGCGCAAACACGCTCGCGGGCTTCTTGAACAGCCAAATCAGGCATCCCGACGAGAGAGAACCGCGGCACCCCTCGCGACACCGCCACCTCCACATCGACAGGCACCGCCTCCACGCCACGCAAAGTCGCGCCGCATACGGTACACCTTCCATACACCGATGTCATTGAGCCGAAAAAGCGTTGATGTGATGACGGATCATCGCGCGGTCGGGAGAGATGACCACGAGAGAAACGATGTCGAAGCGTACAGGGACGTCAACGACGTCGTAGTCTTTGAGAAATTGAACCGCTATCTGCTCATATCGGGCGCGCTTCGCCTCGTCCACGGCTTCGCTCGGCAGACCTTTGTCGCAGTTTGTGCGCGTCTTGACCTCAACGAACACCACAGTCTCTTCATCTCGCGCGATGATGTCCGCCTCGCCGGCATTGCAGGTCCAGTTCCGCTCGACGATGTCGTATCCGCGCCGTTCGAGAAATCTCGCAGCGGCGTCCTCCCCGCGGCGCCCGACGTCTGCGTTATGGCCGCGCCGCCGCCCACCCCGCCTTGCAGCCCCGCTCTCCGTTGCAGTCGGGACCACCGCACCAGCAAGGCCACGACTCTCGGCCCGAGAAAGCTCCGGACCGTTTTGTACCAGCTTGTCTCCTTCGTCTTCCAAACCCGTTTGCAGTGGTGCAGCTATTCCGTCCATGTTTGGTTGCTCCTTTCTCACATGCAACCATCATAGAAAGGAGTTCAAGCGAATAGCCTGCATATATCCAGCAGATCGCTCCTCTCGATCTCACGCAGATCCAGCAGGTTTCCAGCACAAGGGAAAGACAGACCAAGCGCCGCTCAAAGGCAGGATGGCAAAGGTGAGGAAAGGGAGTGGGCTCCGCCCAAAATCAGAACAAGGTTGGCTGGGTGAAAGCCGTGCAGAACGTCGCACGATGAAGAGGGGTCAGGCCAAACTGCCTGATGGCCTCGATATGGGCTGCAGTCGCATACCCCTTGCAGGCATCAAACCCATATTCGGGATACTGTTCGGCATAGCGGCACATAAGGGCATCGCGATCAACCTTCGCAACGATGGACGCCGCCGCAATGGAAGCGCAGAGGCCATCGCCCTTGACGACATTCACCTCTCGTTCGTCAAGGCGGAGGGGATTGCCGTCAAGCAAGATCACATCGGGATGAATTCCGCAGGATTCGATACGGGAGACAGCACGCCGAAAGGCAATGGTCAAGGAAGCGGTCATGCCGCATGCGTCCAGCATCTCCGCTTCAACATACTCAACCGTCCATGCGAGGGCAACGCGCCGGATCTCCTCTGCAATGCGCTCGCGTTCGTCGGGTTTCACCTGTTTCGAATCATTGAGACCGGGAATAACCGGATCAAGAGGGAGAACTACGGCACCGACCGCCAGGGGGCCCGCCAAAGGACCGCGCCCGACCTCGTCCAAACCGACAATGACGCCCGTGCCACGACCTTCGGCAAGCGCGCGCTCATACGAGTACATCGCAGCAAGGCGGGCATGCTCCGCCGCCTCCGCCTCGAGCCTTCGTCGTGCCGTGCGGAGGGCAGCCTGCACCCCTTTGCGCGTGTCTGCCATCAAGGATCGTTCGAGAACGGAGAATTCACGCTTGTCCGCACGCTGAAGGCGAGACTTGATTTCAGCAGCTGTCGGTTCCACGATGAGCCCTTCCCTTCCCGTCAAATACTCGGTCATGCCACGACTCCAAAGAGAAACGGAAGGGGTCGGCACCGTGATCCGCGAACTCGAAGCAAAAATCTTCAAAGACAAGAAACTACAGGAGAACTCGAGATCGAAACCGCTTCTCATGCCATAAAAAAAGGCGGCTCGACGCCGCCCTTTCTTTATCTGAAGGATTTTTCCTTGATCTTTGCGGCCTTGCCGACCTTCTTGCGGAGGTAGTAGAGCTTGGCGCGACGGACAGCCCCTTGTCGGACAACCTCAATCTTCTCGATTTTCGGAGAATGCACGGGGAACGTGCGCTCGACTCCAATGGAAAAGCTGATCTTCCGGACCGTGAAGGTTTCGCGGCTCGAAGCGCCGGAGCGACGAATGACGTCACCTTGGAACACCTGGATACGCTCGCGACTACCCTCGGTGATGCGATAGTGAACCTTTACGTTATCACCCACGTGAAAATCAGGAATATCTTGTTTGATCTGCTGTTGCTCAATAGCGCGAATAATATCCATGTTCGTTTCCTACTCTATGTTCAATAACGCTCTATAACGTTGCCTGTGGAAAGACACGATTTGAAATTATACCTCCAACACCCTTGTCATGCAAGGAAAAGAAGGCTCTCTTTTGCCTTTCCAGCAAAAACCTCAGGACCCCTTGAAGGGAACGATCAAAAAAAGCTCAGCAAAGCATAGGCGGCACAGCCAGACACCGCACACCACACCAGCGATTTCGTTTTCCACGCAACAACAACCACAACGGCCGCTGCTAGCAATGGAGCCCCCGCAGGCCAGAGCCCTGCGTCAAACATCCCCGGTGAAAGCAGGTCATTCGCCACAAGCGCAGAAAACGCCGCGGGAGGTATGAAACCGAGCGCGCGCTCGACGCCTTCGGGAAGCTGCTTTCCCTTGAGGAGGAACAGCGGAACGACGCGACAAGCAAGCATCGTTGCTGCACAACAGACCAGCACGACAAGAAAATCACCCCAGCCCATTACAATCACAAGCCCTTTCGCGCACGAAGACACGAGAAGGCCAAGGCCCCGGCGACGCCCAAAAGCGCGCCGAAGAGAATGGCGGGGCCCCCAAGGCCGACATACTTGCAGAAAAAAACGCCGGCCGCAGCAAGGACGATGGCCACTCCGTTGCCGATCTCCATCTTCTGGGAGACGAGAAGGCAGATGAATATCGAGGTCATGGCAAACGAGGCGATGGCGAGAGGAACCCCCACAGCGTTTCCAACAAGCACTCCGACGACGTTCGAAAGGGTCCAAGACGCCTGTGAAAACAGGTTGACGCCCGTCGCACGACCGACCGACCAGTCCCCCGCTTCAAACCTGGCCGTGTTCACGCCATAGCTCTCGTCCGTCACGGTGGCCGCGAACAAAAACGCGAGGCGCTTCTTCACGCGCTCGCATCTCGGCGCAAAGGATGCCGCATAGAGCATCTGCCGCGCATTGACGAGAGACACGCTCGCAACAATGGAAGCGAGGGGAGACCCGACAAGCCACATGTTCGGAATCATGAACTGGCCGGCCCCCGAATAAAACAACACCGACAGAAGCAAAACCTGCAGCGCATCAAGCCCGATCGATGCCGATAGGATGCCGCAAGGCACGCCGATGGCGACATATCCCAGCATGATGGGCGCTGCAGCCGAAAAAGACTGCCGTATGTGATTTCTTGAAAGCATAGACACTCGATTATACCGGCTTTGCCGACCTATGCAAACAGAGACCGCACGTCATTGGGTCCCGAATCCGCCGGTCCACATCCAGACACCGGGGCCTTTGAAGCAAGCCCGTCCGAATCGTCGCATCCGGCTCGCTCAATACTGCAACGAATGAGGAATGAATATATCTTGATAGACGCTCTTTGCATAGCGATCTGTCATGCCGGCGATATAATCCGTCACTGCGCGCAGATCGTCGCCCTCGGAAATGGCTCGGTATTCGTCGGGAACTTCAGTGAGGTGCCCGGCATAATACTCGAACAGCTCGCTGATGAGATGCATCGCTTTTCTGACTTCAGCCATGACGACGGGCGACGTGTACACTCGGTCGAACAAAAACGAACGCAACTCCATCATGGCCGACCAAACCGCAGCACTCATGCAAATGTCATCCCTTGCTGCGGAGGTCTCCACCATGTCAAGCACCAGCGTCTCGATGCGCGAGGAATGGTCAGGCCCGAGAACCGCATGCGTCGTTTCCGGCAGGTCGGCTTCCGAAAGGATGCCTGCCCGGATGGCGTCATCGATGTCATGGTTGACATAGGCGATACGGTCCGCCGTGCCCACGACGCGTCCCTCCAACGTCTCGGCACGCAGATCTCCCGTATGGCAATAGATGCCGTCTCGCACCTCTGCGGTCAGATTGAGACCCTTGCCGCCGTTCTCGATGACCTCGACAACGCGCAGGCTCTGCTCGTTGTGACGGTAGAAGCCTGCCGCACTGGGCGATGCGGGATCAACCCCATGGCGCCGTGCAAGGCATTGCGCCAAGGCATCCTCGCCCGTATGCCCAAAGGGAGTATGTCCCAAATCGTGTCCAAGGGATATAGCCTCGGTGAGATCTTCGTTCAGGCCCAAGCCCCTTGCGATCGTCCTCGCTATTTGAGCCACCTCGAGCGTGTGCGTAAGGCGGGTTCTGAAGTGGTCTCCTTCAGCAGCAAGGAAAACCTGCGTCTTATGGGAGAGTCGGCGAAACGATTTCGTGTGAAGAATCTTGTCTCGATCCCGCTGGTAATCGTTTCTCAAGATGTCGGGTTCTGCGGAACGGGCACGCCCCTCGCCCTCGTCGGAAAGGGACGCATCGCCGGCCAACCTCTCGTGCTCGAAGCGTTCTTGGTCCTCTCGATAGACGATGCGCATTTCGGACTCCCTTCAAAACCGTGCGACGGGCATCGCGCCCGAATCCCACCCCAGTGTACCATCAGAAGGACGAGCCCATCAGGCTCTCATGGAGTTCAGCGGGGAGGAACACCCCCCGCTCCGTGACGATGCCCGTGACGAGCTCGGAAGGCGTCACGTCAAAGGCTGGATTCCATACAGAGACGCCCCTTGGCAGATCTGTCGCGACTTCTGCGGGATCACGCTCTTCGATGGGAACCTGAGCTCCTCGCTCAAGGGACAGGTCGATCGTGGAGGTGGGAGCGGCCACATAAAACGGTATGCCATGATGACGCGCGAGCACGGCAACGCCGTATGTGCCTATCTTGTTTGCAACGTCGCCATTTGCGCAAATCCGATCTGCGCCCACCAGCACGGCATCGACCTTTCCCGTGGCCATCAGGCTCGCAGCCATGTCATCGCATATGAGCGTCACGGGAATTCCAACCTGCGCGAGTTCCCAGGTCGTGAGCCGCGCTCCTTGACCGACGGGCCGTGTTTCATCCGCATACACGCGCGCGATCTTCCCCTCTTTGGCGGCGGCATACACGATTCCAAGCGCTGTGCCGAAAAACGTCGTGGCGAGGCTGCCCGCGTTGCAATGGGTGAGCACGCTCGACCCGGGTGCGAGAAGGGGCGCGCCGAAGGCTCCAATGGCACGGTTGACTTCCTCGTCCTCGGTCTCCATGCGCTTGACGCATGCAAAGAGGGCGTCAGCGACGGACGAGCGGTCAGACCCCTCCTCCACCATATGGCAGACAAGGGGTCTGACCCGCTCCACGGCCCAGGCAAGATTGACGGCAGTCGGACGAGCATGACGAACCCTGTCGGAAGCGGAATCGAAGGCATCCCAATACGCGCGATCGACCCGCAAGCCACCCCGCGTTCCCGTCGACTCTTCCGATGCCCAAAGGGCAAGCGCGGCAGCACCTGACACTCCTATCGCCGGAGCCCCACGGACCTCAAGCGACTTGATTGCCCGTACAACTCTGAACCAGTCCTGCGTCTCGATGCGGACGAGAGCGCCAGGAAGCTTCGTCTGGTCCACGAACGAGAAGGACATCCGACCATCGGCACCTCTCTGCAGATCGATTGTGCGAGGAAGCTTTTCAAGACAAACCACGTGCCCTCCTTGGCAAACCATCGTGCCCACCCTTCACTTTTCCCTTCATTTTACTCCACCGATCGGGATGTCGGACATCGCGCCCCGCCGCAACCGGGCGGGAAAACGTTTCCGCGGGACACAGGCAGGATCTTCCACAATGGCACGGGCGTGGTTCCGGGTGACCGCATCATGACGATTCCAGGACACGCCGTCCATCAAAGGTATCGTCTTCCCTGTTCCCCCGACTGGGAAACCCGTGCTTGACCCGCTTTCGGAAAGGATCGACCGCCATGGATCATGACATCGCCTCATCGCACGTGACGGACACGCACGATGGCCGGCCGCCCGAAATGTATGAACAGCCTCTAGAGCCGTGGCACACCTGGCCGGCGCAAGAGGTGCTCGTTGCTCTTCAGACGTCCGCAGCTGGCCTATCCCCCGAAGACGCACGGTTGCGACTGGCAAATGTAGGGGCCAACGAGATCATGGCAGCCCCGCCAAAGACACTCGCCGCCATGGTGCGGGAGCAGGTGACCGATCCCCTTGTCCTCATCCTGCTCGTAGCAGCCATCCTGTCAGCCCTGCTGGGCGAATGGGCCGAAGCTGGCATCATTTTCGCCATCGTCGTGGTGAATGCAGCCATTGGAATAGTTCAGGAAAGAAAGGCCCAATCCTCGCTTGAGGCGCTGCGCACCATGAGCGCACCGTCCGCCCAAGTCATACGTGGGGGGATAGAAGAGATTCTTCCCGCACGCGATCTGGTTCCAGGAGACATGGTCATAGTGAACGACGGAAGCATGGTCCCTGCCGATCTGCGCCTCCTCCGCACATGGAGCCTCCGCGTGCAGGAGGCTGCCCTCACCGGCGAATCGGTGCCTGTCGAGAAAGACGCGGATGCGACCGTCTCGCTCGGAGCCCCGCTCGGAGACCGTCTGTCCATGGCGTACGCCACTTCCATCGTCACAGGCGGCAGAGGGGTCGGCGTGGTTGTCGCAACCGGCATGGGCACCGAAGTCGGCCATATCGCCGGCATGCTGGAGGGTGGCGCAGACGTCGACACGCCCCTGAAGAGAAAGCTTGCCTCATTCGGGAAGCTCCTCACGGTCGTCGGCATAGCGGCAGCGCTCGCCGTCATCGCCATCGGGCTCGCCTACGGACGCCCCTTCGCCCCTCTGCTGCTCTTGGCCATCTCGTTGGCGATCTCCGTGATCCCCGAAAGCCTTCCCGCAACAGCCACCATCACCATGGCTCTCGGAGTCCAGCGAATGGCTGGCCACCATGCCTTGGTGCGAAAACTGCCCGCCATCGAGGCATTGGGGAACTCCACCGTCGTCTGCACGGACAAGACGGGCACGTTGACGGAGAATCGCATGCGCGTCGTCAAGATGGCACTCGCCCCCAACATCGATCGGCTCTCCTTCACCGACCCATCAGACGCCTTTGCGCAGCACGGTCGGCTTTTCGAAGAGCTCGCCTTTGTCGCAGCCCTCTGCAACGACGCGAACCTCGTGGACCCCCGCTCCGAAGGAGAAGCGAACCAGACGATCGGCGACCCGACAGAGGGCGCGCTCCTCGTCCTCCTGCGCGACAAGGGCATTGATCCCTCACGATTGAGAACGGCATACCCGCGCCTCATGGAACAGCCCTTCGACTCGGATCGCAAGCGAATGTCGACCGTGCACGAGCGAGACGGACAGCTGGTGGCGGCAGTCAAGGGCGCAGTCGATCAGCTGCTGCCTCACTGCACGCACGTCATGGACGAACAAGGATCGCGTCCTCTGACCGAAGACGATCGCATCCGCGTGCTTTCCGTGGCGGCGGAGATGGCCGACGAAGCCCTTCGCGTCCTCGCATTCGCCGTCCGCGCCCTGCCCGCCCTGCCGGACGGCAGCGGGGATTTCGAGCGTGAGCTAACCTTCGTCGGGCTCACCGGAATGATGGATCCGCCCCGGCCCGAGGTGCGAGAAGCCGTCGAAACCTGCCGCACCGCTGGCATCCGAACCGTCATGATCACGGGCGATCATGCGGCGACGGCGACAGCCATCGGACGGGACCTCGACATCCACCGGCAAGGCAACCTCGTCGTCACCGGTCAGGAAATGGAGGAGATGGATGACGCCGCGCTTGCCCAGGCGGCGGCGCAGGCAACGGTGTTCGCACGCGTTTCCCCCTGTCACAAGCTCCGCATCGTGCGGGCCTTGAAAAGCGACGGGGAAATCGTCGCAATGACCGGAGACGGCGTGAACGACGCCCCCGCGCTCAAATCCGCAGACATCGGCGTGGCCATGGGAATAACCGGCACCGACGTGGCTAAAGATGCATCCGACATGATTCTGCTCGACGATCGTTTCGCAACCATCGTCTACGCTATCAGAGAAGGACGCCGTGTTTTCCGCAACATCCAAAAAGTCGTGCAATTTCTGCTTGTGGACAATATCGCCGAAATCCTCGTGCTGCTGATCGCAGTTCTCCTCAATTGGGATCCCCCGCTTACCGCCGTCATGATCCTCTGGATCAACCTTGCCACAGCGACCCTGCCAGCGCTCGCCCTGGGCGTGGAACCCGCAAGCAGGCACATCATGGAGCACCCTCCCGTCAAGGCAGGAACGCTGCTCGAGCCACAGGCCGCGCGCCGCGTGGTCATCCAGGGGGCATTCGTCGCCTTCCTCGCCCTCTGCGCGTTCGCGCTGGGACGAGATGCCGGCGGCGAGGCGGTCGGGCGGACGATGGCCTTCGGCGTCCTGGCCTTCTCGCAGGTGCTGCGCGCGCTGAACCAGCGATCCTCAACCGATCCCATCTGGAACCGGGAAGGCGGCCGCAACCCCTGGCTCGTCGGCGCAGTCACTGCCTCGGCCGCGCTCATGGTGGTCGCCCTCTCCGTCCCGGCGCTCCACGACGCCTTCGGCACGGCGCCGATGGGCGCGGCGCAATGGGCGGCCGTGGGCGGCCTCGCCCTCCTGTCGCTCGTCCAAGCCGAGGCGGCGAAGGCCCTCGGCCGGCTGAGGGCCAACAGGCCCTGACATGCCGCCGCTCCCTCCGGCCGGCACACCCCTCCCCAAACGCGCGGAGGGGGCCTCCCCGCCCCATCGGGCGGAGGGACCCCCTCCTTGTCGGCGCACGAGCGCCCTGCGCGAGCGCGACGCCCTATCCTCCCACGGGCTTGTCCCCGCAGTACTTTCGGCGATGGCGGTCTTAACTTCCGGGTTCGGAATGGGACCGGGTGATCCCCGCCTCCAT